>NZ_JBJZOJ010000007.1:0-149322 GCF_047200655.1 Streptomyces sp. MS06 | reverse complement strand
CGGGTTCGGCGGACCGGGTTCAGTCCGCGGACCGGCTCGCCGCGGCCTTGGCGCCCTTCTTGAGGTAGCCCATGTCCTCGAACACCGGCGCCTGGAACCCGAACGCGCCCGCGTTGGCGAGGTTCTTGCGTGCGGCGACGAGCTGGGGGCGCTGGTAGAGCGGGATCGAACCGGCCTCCGCCCAGATGTGCGAGTCCGCCTTGCGCAGCAGGGTCCGGGCCTCGTCCCGGTCCAGTGTGCCGATCGCCTGGTCGAAGAGCTGGTCGACCTGGTCGGTGCCGACGCGGGTGTAGTTCTGCGCCACGCTCAGCGAGCCGTCCGCGGCCGGCACGGGCTTGGCGTAGATCGGGCGCGCGTCGGTCGCCGGGAACGCCGAGGCCGGCCAGGAGTACAGCGCGAGGTCGTACTGCCCGTTGGCGATGTGGTCCTTGAAGTAGCTCTCGTCGGGGACCTTGGTGATCCGCGTGCGGATCCCGACCTTGTCCAGCATCACCGAGATCCGGTCGGCGACGGTGCGCAGCGACTGGGCCTCCGGCCCGGCCGGAACCACGAAGCGCAGCGTCAGCGCCTTGCCGTCCTTGGCGAGCGGCCGGGAACCGGCCTGGGCCGGGGCGGCCGTGCCCTTGGGGGCGTAGGCGCCGGGCGCACCGCCCTGCAGCCGGCTCATGTCGGCCTGCTGCCGGCCGTCCCGCGCGAGGTGGTGACCGCTGTCGCCGCTGGTCAGGGCGCGCCCCGCGCCGGCCGGCGGCTTGTCGTCCTCGCCGACGACGTACGTCCCGTCGTCGTCATCGCCGGACTCCTCCGCTTCGCTCCCCTTCTCCTCCTTCTCCGAGGTCTTGGACTTCCCCGAGGCCTCGGGCTTCCCCGATTTCTCGGAGCCCTCGGACTTCTTCCCGCCCCCGCCGGACTCGTCGGCCTTCTTGCCCTCCCCGCCGGCCGCCTCCTCCTTCTCGACCGGGCCGCCGGACACCCAGCCCGCGTCCGCGAGCAGTGCCTGCGCCTCCGCGGTGTCCTGGCCGCCGAGCGCGCCGCTGCCGTCGGCGTAGTCGGCCTGGCCGGACAGCGCCAGGTGGCTGTCGACCGGCACGGCGGGCAGTCCGAGCGGGTCGAGGACCAGGTGGGCGATCTCCTTGCGGTCCAGGGCGCGGGCCACCGCGCGGCGCACCCGTTCGTCGGCGAGCGGCCCGTCGGCGCCGTTGAGGGCGAGCTGGGTGTAGGCGGGTTCGAAGGAGGTGCGGATCTCGAAGCCGCGCAGCTCCTGCTGCTTCCTGCCGTCGGCGGTGGTGGCGGCCTTCTTCGCGCTCGCCTTGGTCTCGGCGTCGGCCGCGTCCTCGTCGGAACCGTGGGTCACCGCCCAGGAGCGCAGCGCGGCGGCCGCGGTGTGTCCGCCGCCGTGTCCGGCGAGCGGCCCGGCGGCGCCCTTGGCGGCATCGGTGACCTGCCGGGCGGTGTTCGGGTCGATCTCGGCCAGGTCCACCGTGCCGGCGGCGAGCGCGGCGGCCCGCTTGTCGCGCGGGACGGCTTGCAGCACGATCTTCTTCAGTTTGGCGGGGTGCCCCCACCAGCGCGGGTTCCGGGCGAGGACGACGTCCTTGCCCTTGCGGTCCACCTCGGCGACCTTGAAGGGGCCGGCGGTGAGTTTCAGCGTGCGGCGCGCGTCGTCGTTGAAGGAGTTCGGGGTGCCCATGACCTCCTTCGGGTACAGCGGGGAGAACAGCGACTGCCAGTCGGCGTACGGCCGCTTGAAGGTGACCCGGACCTCGAGGTCGTTCGCGCCGCGCTCGATCTTCTCGATGCGGTCGTACCCGGCGTTGCGGGCGGTCCAGTACGCGGAGTCCTTGCCGGACAGGGCGCGCCACTGGGCGGCGAAGTCGGCGGCGCCGATCTCCCGGCCGTCGCTCCAGACGGCCTGCTGGTTCAGCTTGTACAGCACGACCTGCTTGGGCTCGGTCTCGATGACCTTGGCCGACTCCAGGTAGTCGGGATTGCGCTGCGGCCGGCCGTTCCGGTCCATCCGGTACATGGACGGCAGGACGGCCTGCGCGACCCGGTGGGTGGTGGCGTCGGCGTCCGCCTGGAATGCGTTGAAGGTGTCCGGTACATCGTCCACGGCCCAGCGCAGCGTGCCGCCGTCGGCGATCAGACCACGCGCGGCCGGGGCGATGTCCTCGCCGGCGAGGGGTTTGCCGGCCCCGTCCCCGGAACTGCAGCCGCTGAGGACGGTCATCGCGAGCGCACCCGCGGCGAGGAAGGCGGCCGAGCGCGTGACCGCGCGCGGTGTGACGCCGACGTAGGACATCTCTGGTTACCTCCGGGGAGCGGCTCCCGCCGGTGACACAGGTAAGTTCTGATCACGTTTGGCGGTATTTGGAGTTGATCAGATCTACGCACCCACTGAAGAGGAAAGGATTCGCCGTTCGGTGGCGACACGGCGGCGGGCGGCCGAAACCCCACTCGTGCGGAGCAAGGGCCGAACGCTCCGGCGCATGCGGAGTCCCGCACCGGCGCACGCGCCGGTGCCCGGCGTCCCCGCAGGGCCGGCCGTCCCGGACCCGGCAATCCGGCAACCCGACGTTCCGGCGCACCGGCGCACCGGCGGGGCGACCACCGGAGCGTCGCCCTACCGGATCGCCCCGGCGTGTCCGGTTCGCCGCGGTCCACGCGCCGGGCCGGGTTCGCGTGCCGAGTTCGCGTGCCGGGGCGTGGCCGTCAGTGCGCCCATCCCGCCCGGTACGCCTCCCAGTCCGCCTCCGTCGCCGCGAAGTCGACGTACAGGGCGACACCGAAGCGCTCGCGGTCGGCGTCGGTGCGGGACAGGCCCAGGCGCACCCCTCGGACGGCGGCGGGCACGGTCTCGGCGGAGGCCCGGTGGCCGAACCGGTCCTCGTGGAAGAAGGGCAGACCCATCAGCAGGTCGGTGGTGGGCGGGGTGACCTCCAGGGCGAGCGCGGTCTGCTGGGCCACGTAACCGCCGTAGGTGCTCTCCCACTGCTGCATGGTGTCGTACGACATCACGGCGATCTGGTCGACCCGGCGGGCCACCTGCCCGAAGAACTCCTGCGACCACCACTTGGGGTGGCCGGTGAACGCCCCGAAGACGGAGTGCAGGCCGGGCAGCGGGTCGATCTGGTGGGAGGCGACCGACAGGGGGACGCCGCGGGCCCGGGTCTCGCGGTGCAGCCGGTCCAGCAGGGCGAGGTAGTTCCGGTCGCCGGAGTGCAACGGCTCCAGGTCGAAGTGGACGCCCTCGAAACCGCTGTCCAGGACCGCGCGTGCGGAGCCGAGGACGGCGTCCCGGGTCGCCGCGCGTTCCAGGTGCATCCCGGTCGGCCCCTCCGTGGCCAGCCTGTCGCCGAGCCACGCCTGCACGCGCACGCCGGGCATCTCCCGGTGCACCGCGGCGACCAGCCGACGTGCGCGGGGGTAGGCCGACGCCGGGAGCGTGCCGTCGTCCTCCAGCGGCCCGGCGTGCACGTAGAGGTCGCGGACGCCGGTGCCGTGCAGCCGGTGGGCCAGTGCGGCCACGTCGGCGTCGTCCTTGCGGCCGTCCACCCATGCGTGACCGAGCCAGAGTGCGTCCCGGCCGCGGGTCAGGGTGCCTTCGGCCGGATCGCCGGTGTAGTCGACGCGCAGCGCGATCTGGGTGGCGAGGAGGGGCAGGAGCAGCAGCAGGAGGACGCCGAGAACGATGCGGCGTGGCCGGCGCCACCGGCGCCACCTCCCGGGGCGGGTCGGGGCGGGTGCGGCGGGTCCGGACCCGCCGGCCGACTCCGGCGCGGTGGTCACGCCGGTGGGTGCCGCCTCGGAGCGGGCGGCCGGGCCGGTCGGCTCGGCGTGTTCCTCCGTCCCCGTCCGGTGCCCGTCGGCCTGTTCCGACCGTTCCATCCCGGCCCTCCCTGTCACTCGTTCGGCGTCTTCCCCGCGGGGCGGGCTCCCGGCCCGGCCGGGCCGCCCCGGGGACATCCCGGTCGCGCCCCCGCATCACCGGCCATACGCTCCCGAATGTGACGTCCTCCAGGAACGGGCGGCGCCCCCGGGCGTGCGACCGGTCGCGTCCGCGCGACCGGTCGCACATATCCCTGCGGGTGGCCTGGGCCGCGCTCGGTGGGACGAGTGCGGCCGTGTGGCTGGTGCTGCCGGTGATGACGACGCCCGCGGACGCTCCGGTTGCGATCACCCGGACCGCCCCCGCCGCGGGAGCCGCCGCGGCGCAGCAGGACGAGACGGACCCGGTCGACCTGGCGCTGCCGCTGCTGGCCGCGGGCGCGGCGGTCGTCCTCGGCGGTTACGCCTACGTGCGGCGCACCCGGCGGGCACGGAGCAGGACGACACCGGGGGCGGGCGCTGCGCCGGCTCCCCCGCGGGCCGCGGTCGGAGTACTGCTGCCGCGACCGTACGTGCCGACCCCGGACGAACTCGACGCGCAGGCCCGGGCGGCGCTGGTGGAGGCCGACGACTGCGTGCGGGCGAGTGGTGAGGAACTGGTCTTCGCCGAGGCGTGCTGCGGCGCACCGGCGGTGGAGCCGTTCGCCCGGGCGGTGCGGGAGGCCGAGGCGGAGCTGTCGGCGGCGCTGCGGATCCGGCAGCGGTACGACGAGGGCGTCCCCGCCGGCGAAGCCGCTCGGCGGCAGGCGCTCGCGGGCATCGTCGGCCGGTGTGCGGAGGCCGGACGCCGGCTGGACACGGAGGCGGCCGCCTGGGACACGTTGCGCGACCTGGACCGGGACCCGGGACGGGCACTCGGCGCGGCGGAGGCCCGCTTCCGTGCGCAGACCGCCCGCACCGGCTCCGCACAGGCCCTTCTCGAGGAGTCGGGCAAGCGGTATCCGCCCGCTGCGAGCGCCGCTGTCACGGGCTACGTCGAACAGGCCAAGGACCGGCTGGTGTTCGCCACCGCCCGGCTCAACGGCGCCCGGCAGGCGGCCGACCGGGGCGACGCCGGCCGCGCCGCCGGCGAACTGCGGTGCGCCGAGGCGGCGGTGGTGCAGGCGGATGTGCTCCTCACCGCGGTGTTCCGCCTGGCCCGCGAACTGGACTCGGCCGGGGACCTCCTCCCGGCGGTCCTGACCGGTGCGGAGGCCGAACTGGCGGCGGTCCGCGCGCCCGGGGCCCTGCCCGGCGTCCCGCCGGGCGCCCTGCGGTCCCGGGTGATGCACGCCGATGCCGTACTGGCCTCCGTACGGCAGGAGGTGACCGGCGGGCGGGCCTTCGATCCGCTCGACGCGCTGCGGCGGATCGTGCGGGCCCTGGCTCCCCTCGCCACCGGCCGGACCGGGGTGCTCGGGGCCGCGGCGCGGCTCACCGCCCGCAGCACCACCGCGGCGGCGGCCGACTTCCTCGGCACCCACCGGGCCGCGGTCGGCGCCGACGCCCGCACCCGGCTGGCGGCGGCCCGGGCGCTGCTGGACGCCGACGGTCTGCCCGGTCTGGTGGAGGCCGACGACCTCGCCCGCGCCTCCCGGGACCTCGCCGAGGGCGATGTGCACCTGCACGGCAACCCGGCCCCCGGACGGTCCGGGCAGGAGACCGGCGCGGCCGGGGCCCTGATCGGCGGCGTCCTGCCGCCCCGCGGTTTCGGAGGCCCGGCCACCCGCGACCGGCACCGGCGGCCGGAGACGGAGCCGCCGTCGGACCTGCGCGGCGGCGGCGCGACCGGCCTCCCCGGTTGACCGCCGGCACCGCCCGGAGGTGGGACCGGCCGGGGGTGCGGGCCGGACCGGGTGGACCGGCCCGCACCCCTGGCTGGCGGACGGCCCCGACCGGGTGGACCGGACCGGCCAGGGGACGGCAGCCCCGACCGGGTGACCGGACCGGCCAGGGGACGGCAGCCCCGACCGGGTGACCGGATCGGCCGGGGGTGCGGGCCGGTTCAGAACAGGCTCAGCAGCGCCTCCGCCGGGTCCCGCAGGCCCGTCCCGCCGTCGGGCAGGGGGAGTTCGAACCACACGGTCTTGCCGCGCGGGGTGCGGCGGGAGCCCCAGGCCGCCGAGAGCAGGCCGACCAGTTGGAGGCCGCGGCCGCCCTCGTCGGTGTCGCGGGCCCGGCGTCTGCGCGGCTGGACCAGTCCGGCGTCCCAGACCTCGCAGACCAGGGTGCGGTCGAGGAGGAGGCGGAGGCGGATGTCGCCCTCGCCGTAGCGGAGGGCGTTGGTGACCAGCTCGCTGACCAGGAGCTCCGCCGTGTCGACGACGGATTCCATGTCCCAGTCGAGCAGTTGCGCCCGGGCGTACTCGCGGGCCCGGCCGACGCTGCGCGGCTCCCTCGGAAGGGTCCAGTCGCCGACGGAGTCGGCGGGCAGTCCCTGCACCCGGGCCATCAGCAGGGCGATGTCGTCCTCACCGTGGTGGGTGTCCAGCGTGTGCAGGACGTGGTCGCAGACGTCCTCCAGGTTGGCGGCGGACTCGGCGTGCGGTGCCGACGCCCGGGGGCCGCCGGACGCCGTGGTGCGGGAGCGGTCCGTCAGCGCGCCGACGAACGCCTGCAGCCCCTCGTCCAGGGGGTGGTCGCGGGACTCGACCAGCCCGTCCGTGTAGAGGGCGAGGAGGGCCCCTTCGGGGAGTTCGACCTCCACCTCCTCGAAGGGTTCGCCGCCGACGCCGAGCGGCATCCCCGGCGGCACGTCCAGCATCAGCGCGGACTCCCCGGGTTCGACCAGGACGGGCGGCAGATGGCCGGCGTTGGCGAAGGTGCAGCGGCGGGTGACGGAGTCGTAGACGGCGTAGACGCAGGTGGCCAGGTAGACCTCGGACAGGTCGGCCTCGCGGGGCCGGCGGGCGGCGCGGGTGGCCTGCTGGACACCGCCGGGCGTGCCGAGGCCGCGGGCGATCTCGTCCAACGCGGAGAGAACTTCAGCCGGTTCGAGGTCGAGCAGGGCCAGGGTGCGGACGGCGGTGCGCAGTTCGCCCATGGCGACGGCGGCGCGCAGTCCGCGGCCCATGACGTCGCCCACGACCAGCGCCGTGCGGTGGCCGGGTAGTTCGATGACGTCGAACCAGTCGCCGCCGACCTCGCTGGGCCGTCCGGTGGCGGCGTTGCCGGGCAGGTACCGGCAGGCGATGTCCAGGCCCGCGGCGACCGGGTCGCCGGGGGGCAGCAGGGAGCGCTGGAGGATCAGCGCGCGCTCGTGCTCGCGCCGGTAGAGGCGGGCGTTGTCGATGCAGACGGCGGCGCGGCTGGCCAGTTCGACCGCCAGTTCGCGGTCCCGGTCGCCGAAGGGCTCGCTGCCCTTCGTACGGGCGAACCGGGCCAGGCCGACGACGGTGTCGTGGGCGACCATCGGCACGGCCAGCGTGGACTGCACGAGTCCGCCCTCCGCGGCGGGGAGGTGCTGCGGCCGGGCGGTCCGCAGGGCGTCCGCACTGGGCGAGTTGAACGGGTAGTGGTGGACGGCGCCGACGGCGATCGGCTCGCCGGAGCCGTCGCGGAACGGGGCGTCGGAGACGGCGCTGGCGAAGGCGACGCGGCGCACCTCGGCGCTGCCGTCGGCGAGCCCGGCCGCGGTCTCGTCGCCGGTGAGCAGGCCCTGGTAGAGGTCGACGCTGGCCAGGTCGCAGAAGCCGGGGACGGCGACGTCGAGGAGTTCGCGGGCGGTGGTCTCCAGGTCCAGGGAGTTGCCGATGCGGGCGCCGGCCTCGTTGAGGAGGGCGAGGTTGCGCCGGGCGGCGGCGGCCTCGCGGGCGGCGGCGCGCCGGGCGGTGATGTCGGTGCCGAGCCATGCGATGCCGATCGGGCGGCCTGAACCGCTGTGCACCCGGTAGAGGTTGACGGACCAGTGCCGGCGGTCCTCGGAGCCCGGCACGAATCCGGTGACGTGCATGTCGGTGATGGAGTCGCCGGTCTTCAGGACCCGGCGCAGGGTGGCCGAGACCCGTTCGGCCTCGGGCCGGGACAGGTAGTCGTGGACGTCCCTGCCGCGGTGGTCGTCGGGGACGCCGCCGAAGATGGAGGCGAACCGCGCGTTGGCGCGGCGCACCTTGAGTTCGGCGTCGATCAGCAGGAAACCGAACGGCGACTGGCCGAAAATGGCCTGTGACGCGGCGAGGTCGGTCTCGATGCTGCGCAGGGTGCGCACGTCGACGACGATGCACACGGCCGCCTTCTCGCCGTCCTTGTTCCGCGTCGGCATCACGTAGACCTCGGCGATCCCGTCCTCGCCGCGCCCTCCGCCGCTGTCCGTTGCCCGGAACGGGACCACGCCGGTCCACTCCCGGCCGTCGAGGATCTCGGCCATCTTGCGCTGCCCGCGCTCGCGCAGGTCGGGGTCGACGAACGCCTCGATGGGGTCCATGCCCACGGCACGCGCGGCGGGGACGCCCAGGGTCTGCTCGGCCCGCAGGCTCCACTGGTCGACCAGGCCGTCGGGGCCGATGGAGAAGGACGCGACTTTGATGTAGTCGTAGATCGAGCCGGGCGGGCTGCTCTGCCACAGCGTGTCGCCGGGCCGGCCCCCGGTGGCGGCCCCGCCGGCGGCGGCGCGGGCGAGTGCGTCCGTGGCGTCGGCCGCGAGAGTGTCCGCGGCCCTGCTGCTCGCGCCGTCCGACGGGTCCTCGGACTCCGTGGCCTTCGCTGGTATCTCGCTCACGCGAACCGTCCCCTCCAGCTCACCGCGTCCGGCACCGGTCACCGGCAACGGCTGCCCGCAGTATCCAGCACTACGGCGCCGCACGACACGGTGTTCACGATCACAGCACGGTCCAGATGTTTTTTGGACCGTCCTGCGAGAACACTTCCACTCTTCTAACCAGCGGACACGTCGTCGAACCACTCTTCGGTCCACCGGCCCGCACCGGAGTCACGGCAGCGGACGGCCGCACCGGGAGTGACTCCTCTTGCGGCCGCCCGGCTCCGTGCGCCGTGCCGTGTCACCGCTGCCGCCGTACGTACCTCCGGTTCACCCGGAGATCGTCAGTTCGAACCACACCGTCTTGCCCACTTCGCCCGGACGGGTGCCCCACCGGCGCGAGGACGACGCCACCAGTTGCAGTCCCCGGCCGCTCTCGTCCTCGGGCCGGGCGACGCGTTCGCGAGGCGGGTCGGGAAGCGGGTCGGAGACCTCGACCAGCAGTCCCCGGTCCGGGGCATCGGGGCGTACCAGCCGGACTCCGATGGGACCGGTGGAGTGTCGCAGTGCGTTGGTGACCAACTCGCTGACCAGCAGGGCGGCCAGGTCGCCGAGCCCGTCGAGGTCCCAGTCCCGCAGCCGGCCCCGGACGCACGCGCGAGCGGCGCGCACGGCACCGGGTTCCGCGGGGAAGGTCCACTCGACGCAGCCGCCGTCCGTGTCGATCACGCCGATCACTTCCCAGTCGCGCGCATCCACCCATGTCTCGTTTCCTGGCGTCAAAAGCCACATACCCCCTATACGGGGTGAAGTACCGCTCGCCGGACGTCACGGTGGCACGAACGGCCTACCGCGAGCGGCGGCAGCGGCACCGGGACCTCGGCCGGTGGAACTCCCCGGGGCGGGGCGGGCAGGCGCGCGCGGGCACCGGCATGCGGAGGGGGCGGAGCCCGAGGACCGGGGCCCGAGGACTGGGGCCCGAGTGCTGGAGTCGGCGTCCCGGGGGCTCCGCGGAGCCGGGCAGCGGGCTCATCGGGCTTTCTCCTGCCGCCGGCCCTCCGGGCAACTCCCGGTGGCCGCTCCGTCACCCGTCCGTTCCGGAGCTGCGCACGCGAACACTCCGGAACGCCGGACTGAGGTCACCTCAGTTCGCCGCCGGCCCTGAGGTCGTCGAAGAGCAACCGGTCGACCGGTGGGACCAACGGACGGTCCGCGTAGGAGAACCAGGCCATCTCCTCGATCTCACTGCTGACCGCCAGGCTCCCCCGGTAGTCCGCGGTGTAGCAGCTCATACGCACCACGGCGCCTCCCGGCAGATCGGGCGCCTCGGCCTCGTACGTGCCCACGTGCAGCGCACTGTCCGGGTCGAGGAGCACGGTCAGCTCCTCCTCGACCTCGCGGAGCAGGGTCTCCAGGTCGCTCTCCGCGCCTTCCCGCTTGCCACCGGGGATGTAGAAGACGCCCTTTCCCCGGGGCCTGGCGCAGAGAATCCTGCCGTTCTCCACCCGCACCCACGCCACCGTGTCGATCAGGACCGCCATCACTCCGCCTTCGCCGTCCGGAACCCAGGTCGGTCAGGACCTTAACGAGGCGGGCGCGCGTCCGCCGGGCCGGCCTCACCCTTCCAGGGTCGCGACCGCCTCGGCCGGCCGGCGCTTCTCCTCGCAGCCCGTCACGCGCGCCGGGCGGCAGGCGCTGCTGCTCGCCGGGGAGCTGGGGCTCACGGCCGGCGGCGCTGCTCGCGGGCGGGCCGTGGGTCATGCGGGCGTTCGGCGGTGCAGGCGCGGCGGCCGAGGCCGGCGCACTCTGCCTCCGGCGCCTGGGGCCGTACCTGGTCCTGCTGGCCTGTCTCATCGTGCTGGGCGGGGCGTTCGAGGGCAGCGGCGGCAGTCCCGCCCTCGCGCGGATCACCACGTGCGGGGTGACGCTTCAACTGGCGCTCGCGTACGGCCTGTCGGGGTCGGGGCTGCCCGGCATCCGCGTGGCCATGGCGGCGTCGATGACCCTGCAGTGCGCGGCCGTTGCCAGGACGTACGGCGCACGGCGCTCCCGACGACCGGCGGCCGCGACGGCGGGCGACGGAGGAACTCCGCCGCCGCGTCCGACGACCCCGCACCCGCCAACCCCGCACCCGACAGCCTGCCCGCCCCGTGAACGCCGGGCAGCTTCCACCGGCCGGCCGGTACGGGGGCCGCTGCGGCGCGCGGCGAGCAGCCCGCCGCCCGCGAACAGGGCGACACCCGTTTCCACGGCAGGTTCGGTCAAGCGAGGGAGCCTGCGGCGGTCGGCGGGAGGTCAGTTGCGGGTGCCGTCCGCGTTCTGCGTGATGCGCTCCACCCAGTAGAGCTGTTTGTGACCGCGGGAGTCGAGGCTGTCCGCGATCTTCTGGGCCTCGGCCCGCGTCGCGTACCTGCCGACCCGGTAGCGGTTGCCGTTGTCGTCCTGCCGGACCACGAGCCAGGGAAGAGAGACCGTGCCGTCGTTCATCGCGCCCCACCGCTCCTTCCCGCCCCGGCACGCCCGTGCTCCGGCCGCGGTCCACGCCATGCCCCGCCCGTTGAGGAAACCGCAATCCGCATATGCCGGAGCCTACGCCTTGCCTTCACACAGCGGATACGGGTTCTCACAAAGAGGTACGCAACCGGCCAGCACGGGAGGGGCACACCGAGACGGGTGCGCCGCCCCCGGGCAGCGCAACTCCCGCTCGGAGACGTGCCGGGGACACGGCGGGCCACCTGCGAAGACGACCGAAACGCTACCGAGGGGTACGGAGGCGCACGCCCCCTCGGGCGGCGGATCACGGGCCTGGAGGCCCGTACGCCCTTTCGCTCCCCCGGCGCCGGCCCCGCGCCAACGGGGCCGCGCCGGACCATCGCCCGACCGGCGCGCTATCTGACCGGCAGGTGGTAGGCGACCCGGTACCGGTCCGCCGGGATGACCACGTCGGCGGTCTCCACCGCCTGTCCCGAGGCGTAGTACGTGCGCTGGACGACCATCACGACATGGCCGGGCACCCCGCCGAGGACGAGCAGTTCCTCCGCGAGGCCGGGGCGGGCGCCGACCTCCTCGGTCACGTTGTCCACGATGAGGTCGATGGCGCGCATCCGTTCGACGACGCCCATGCCGCCCAGGGGGCCCTCCTCCGGCAGCATCACCGGCGTGCGGCCGGTGAGCGCGAGCGGCTCCCAGGAGGTGGAGAGCATCACCGCCTCGCCGTTCTCCCGGAAGAGGTACTTGGTGCACATCACGCGGTCGCCCGGCCGGAGGCCGAGCCGCTCGGCGACTGCGGTGCTCGCCGTGGTCTGCTCGCTGCGGGACTCCCAGGTGCCCCGGGCATCCGCGTCCGCCTGCTCCTGCCGGAAGGGGGTGGCGCCGCCGTCCGGGCGGTAGCCGGAGCGCGCGATCCGGCGCGGCACGGGCCGTTCGCGCACATAGGTCCCCGATCCCGATCGGCCCTCGACCAGCCCCTCCGCCATCAGCACCTTGCGCGCCTCGAGCGCGACGGTGTCCGAGACGCCGTACTCCTCGCGGATGCGGGCCTGGGACGGCAGGCGGGCATGGGGCGGCAGCGAACCGTCGACGATCTTCTTGCGGAGATCACCCGCGACACGCAGGTACGCCGGTTGCTCACCGAATGTCACTGGCCGCTCCCATCAGGTTGTACAGACAGCAACAGCCTGGCAACCGTGGGTTCCGCCCGGCAAGCAAAGGCCAAGGAATCACTCGATGTGATGACATGTGGCGGGGACGGGTTTCAGCCAGGCGTTTTCTCCCCGCCACGGCCCGCGATCACACCTGGAGACCGTCCTCCCCCGAACCGCTGCCGTCTCCCGAACCGGCCCCGCCCTCCGAACCGGCCCCGCCCTCCGAACCGGCTCCGCCGTCCGGCCGGCCCGCGAAGTCGGTCGGCCGGGAGGTGGCCAGGCCCAGCGCGCGGCGCGCGGCGACGGCCGGCGGGCCGCCCAGCCGGTCCCAGCCCGCACCGTACCGGGCGTAGAAGCTGTCGGCGTCGGGGGCGGCGGCGGCCTTCACCCACACCGTGCGGGCACCGTCCAGGTCCTTCGCGTAGGCGGCCACCGGGGCGCGCGCGCCGGCCGGCCAGTCCCGCCCGCGCAGCGCCGCGGACTGCCGGGCGAGGGCGCGGCCGAGGTCGCCGGCCCACGACCGGTTGGCCGCCAGGTTGTTCTCCGGCAGGTCGCCGGGCTCCGCGTCCAGCACCCGCTCCACGTCGAGGTCCGCCTCCAGGAAGGCGAGTTGGGCGGAGTCGAGGGTGGTCCGGTCACGGCGCAGCGAACCGGTCAGGGAGGCGTGCTCGTCGCTGTTGGCGAGGATGCAGGTGACCTCGCGGTCACCGAAGCGCCAGCTCTCCCGGGACGGGCCGAGGTAGTACACGTCGACCTCGTCGGTCCGTGCCCAGCGGTCCATGACGTAGTCGTCGACGCGGTCGGAGCAGGTGGACCCCGCTTCGTCGTCGACCGCGCCCGAGCCGGGGAAGGAAGCGCCGGTCAGCTCGAAGGTGTGGAACACCTCGCCGTCGTGCTTACCGGTGCAGGGCACCTCGTCGGCCCGGTGGAGGTCGCCCGCCATGCCGCCCGGCGCGTCGAAGCACTGGCCCTTGCTCAGCGAGAGGCTCGACTGCCGGCGCGCACCCTCCTTGAAGCCCTCCCACATGCCGCCCAGGCCGCCGGTGGCGAGCAGCAGGATCCACAGGCCGAGACCGACCGCGGACAGCACGGACCCGGCGATGGCCATGCCCTTGCCCCGTTCGCCCCGCCGGCGGATCTGGACCAGTGCGATCACGCCCAGCACCAGCCCGACGGCCGGCAGGCAGCACAGCAGGCCGAGGACGAGGGAGGCGACGGCGACGCCGTTGACCGTCGGGCGCCGGTTGTAGGGGCTGTAGCCCTGCGCCCAGGGCTGGTACGGCACCCCGTACGGCGCGTACGGGGTGCCCTGCGCCGGATGGGGCCCCTGCGGGGGGTAGGGCCCCTGCGGCGGGTAGGGCCCCTGCACCGGAGAGGGCCCCTGCGGCGGCGGGGCCTGGTAGGGGTTCGGCTCGGCGGGAGGCTGAGGGGGCCCGTCGGGCGGGGGTGTGGACACTGGGTGCCGTACTCCTGGTTCGGACTGGTCTGCGGGGCGGCCGAGGGGTCGTCCGGTACGGGACACATGTGCACACCGGAACTGACGTACGACTTGGCGCATGGTAAGCGGTCCGTTCCGGGCGCCGTGATCCGGCCGCAGCGGCGACCGCCCGGACGGTGAGCGCACCGGCCATCGACCGATCGCACCCGGCGACGGCCGCCCACAGCCGATGCGGCACGGCCCGTCCCGCCCGCCCGCGAGCAGGTCGGGCGGGCGCGGCGGGCGGTGGTGGAGGCTCCGGGTCCGGGCACCCCGCCCGGAGCGTTGAGGGCGGCTACGGGAACCGGACGGCCGCCGGCGCACACCTCCCTTACCGAAATTTTCATAGGCTGCCTATATAGGCATGTGATATTCACGGAGGGTGGATCACTCGAACACCCCGGAGGAGCGGCGGCAGACCGCGCGGGCGCTGGCCGACGTGGCGGCCGGCGTGATCAGGGCGGTCACGGACCGGCACGGCATGAGCATGACCGCCGCTTCGACGCTGGCCCGGCTGGAACGCGACGGCCCGGCCCGGCTCACCGCGCTGGCGACCGCGGAAGGCGTCGCACAGCCGTCGATGACCCAGCTCGTCCAGCGCCTGGAGCGGCAGGAACTGGCCCAGCGGATCGCCGACCCCGCCGACGGGCGGGTCTCCCTGGTCGCCATCACCGACACCGGGCGGGACCACCTGGCCGAGCGCAGACGTACCCGCGAGGCCCACCTGGCGGGTCTGCTCGCCGCTCTCCCCGACGAGGAGCAGCAGGCCCTGGCGGCGGCGATGCGCACCGCGCTCCCGCTCGTGCGGCGGATGCTCCAGGAGGAGACCGAGCCGCACCTCTTCCCCGAACGGCCCACCACCGGGAGCACGCATTGACCACCGAGGAGACCGAACCCATACCCGGCACCGCCGGCACCGGACGACCCGGCCGCAGGACCTGGATCGGCGCGGACCACCCGCACTACAAGTGGGTGGCGCTCACCAACACCACACTGGGCATCCTGCTCGCCACCATCAACAGCTCGATCGTGCTGATCTCGCTGCCCGGCATCTTCAGCGGCATCCGGCTCGACCCGCTCGAACCCGCCAACGTCAGCTACCTGCTGTGGATGCTGATGGGCTACATGCTCGTCACCGCGGTCCTGGTGGTCGCCCTCGGCCGGCTCGGCGACATGCTGGGCCGCGTCCGCATCTACAACGCCGGCTTCCTGATCTTCACCGTCACCTCCGTGGTGCTCTCCCTCGACCCCTTCCACGGCGGCGGCGGTGCGCTGTGGCTGATCGGCTGGCGGATCGTGCAGGCGGTGGGCGGTTCGATGCTGATGGCGAACTCCGCGGCCATCCTCACCGACGCCTTTCCCGCCCGGCAGCGCGGCATGGCCCTGGGCGTCAACATGGTGGCGGGTATCGCGGGGTCGTTCTTCGGGCTGGTGCTCGGCGGGGCGCTCGTCACCTGGAACTGGCGGTCGGTGTTCTGGGTCAACGTGCCGATCGGCCTGATCGGCACCGTCTGGGCGTACAAGTCGCTGCACGAGACCGGTGTCCGCAGGCCGGGGCGCATGGACTGGTGGGGCAACATCACCTTCGCGCTCGGGCTGACCGCACTGCTCGCCGGCATCACCTACGGCATCCAGCCGTACGGCGGCCACGTCATGGGCTGGACCAACCCGTGGGTCCTGGCCGGGCTGGTCGGCGGGGCGGGGATGCTCGCCCTGTTCTGCGTGGTCGAGTCGCGGGTCGCCGAGCCGATGTTCCCGCTGCACCTGTTCCGCAACGCCGCGTTCGCCGGCGGCAACGCGGCCACCCTGCTCGGCGCCGTCGCCCGCGGCGGACTCCAGTTCATGCTCATCATCTGGCTGCAGGGCATCTGGCTGCCGCTGCACGGCTACGACTACGCCGACACCCCGCTGTGGGCCGGCATCTACATGCTGCCGCTGACCATCGGCTTCCTTCTCGCCGGACCGGTGTCCGGGGTGCTGTCCGACAGGTTCGGCGCACGCCTGTTCGCCGCGGCGGGGTTCCTGGTGATGGCCGTGTCCTTCGCCGGACTGCTGGTGCTGCCCGGCGACTTCTCCTACTGGGTCTTCGCGGCGCTGATCCTGCTGAACGGCCTCGGCGGCGGCCTGTTCGCCGCGCCGAACACCTCGGTCATCATGTCGAGCGTGCCCGCGGACGCCCGGGGTGCCGCCTCCGGCATGCGCGCCACCTTCCAGAACGCCGGCATGGTGCTCTCCATGGGCGTGTTCTTCTCCCTGATGGTGGCCGGGCTCTCCGGCACCCTTCCGCACACCCTGGCATCGGGGCTCACCGCGCAGGGCGTTCCGGACGCGGCGGCCCAGAACGTCGCCGCGCTGCCTCCGGTGGGTGTCCTGTTCGCCGCGTTCCTCGGCTACAACCCGATCCAGCACCTGCTCGGCCCGGTCATCCTCGACCACCTGACCCCCGGGGCCACCGCCCACCTGACCGGCCGGGAGTTCTTCCCCCACCTGATCACCCAGCCGTTCCACGACGGGCTCGTCATCGTCTTCTCCCTGGCCATCGCGATGTCCCTGGCCGCCGCGGCCTGCTCGCTGATCCGCGGCCGCACCCCCGGCGCGCTCCCCGACCCGGCCCCCGCCTCCGGGGAACCGGCGCTGCGACGCCCCTGACACCGGCCGCTCGGCAGGGCGGGGGCGGCGATGTGCCGGGTGAACCGCCGTCCCCGCCCCGGCGGGGGACGGCGGGGCGGGGACGGCGGGGCGGGGGCGGGACGGCGGGAGGTTCCTAGTCGGCCGCCGCCACGACGGTCTCCTCCTCCTTCTCCTTCTGGGCCTCGGCCGTGCGCCGCTCGATGGCCGGGCCCAGTGCGAGCACCCCCAGCGGGGCGACCAGACCGGCCGCCGCGCAGAACCACCACAGGAAGGCGGGCCCGACGTGTGCGTAGACGGCGGTCCCCGCGGTCAGGGCGACGAAGCGCGAAGTGCCCCACAGCCACTGGAAAGCGCCCTGGTAGCGGCCTCGGGCGTGGTCGGGTGCGATGCTCTGGATGGTCGCCGAGTGGATGCCGCCGATGGCCGCCTCGCCGAGCGACCACACCGCGACGGTGCCGCCGTAGCTCCACACGTCGTCGGCGAGGCCGGTGAGCGCGACGCCGAGGGCGATCAGCCCCGCCGCGAAGACGTAGACGACGAGCGGCCGGGCCTTGGCGAGGACGGTGGTGGCGATGGGCTGCAGGATGACGACCAGGACCGCGTTGAGCGTGGCCATCAGCCCGAGCACCTTGGGCGAGAGGCCGTCGTCGCGGATCGCGAGCGGCAGACCCGCCTCGGTGAGGGAGTAGATGGCGAGGGTGATGCCGAACAGCGGCAGCAGCGCGCGCATCAGCGGGTCGCGCAGCACCACGCCGTAGCCGCCCCCGCCCTTGGCGGCGGTGGAGGGTCCGGAGCCCTTGCCGGCGGGAAGCAGACTCGCGGCGATCACGGCGAACACGACCGAGGTGGTCCCGTCGACGACGAAGAGCAGCCAGTAGCCGCGCGCGGCGAGGAAGCCGCCCAGGATGCCGGACCCGGCGCTGCCGATGTTGACCGCCCAGTAGACGAGCGAGAAGGCGTTGCGGCGGCGTTCCGCGTCGACGGACTCGGCGAGGAGCGCGTTGGCGGAGGGGCTGACCATCGTGCCGCAGACGCTCAGGGTGGCGGCCGCGAGCGCGAGCGTCACGAGGTTCGGCGCCGCGAAGAGCAGGCCGTGCGAGACGGCCGTGCCGAGAAGTCCGGTGACCATGGTCGAGCGGCGGCCCCAGTGGTCCGCGAGCAGCCCGCTGAGCAGCGGGCCCACCAGGGTGCCGACCCCCAAACAGCCCAGCACGTAGGTGACATGGGACGTGCTGACGCCCCGTGACCCGAGGTAGTAGACCAGGAAGGGAACTACCATGAAGCCCAGGCGGTTCACGATGGTCCCGCTGAATATGATCCAGGCGGTGCGCGGCAGGCCCTTGTACGAGGAGAACATGGCCGCATGATGTGCGGCTCGCGAGAGCCCGACAAATGATTCAGCCATGACTGAATGCGGGAGGGGTTCGCCCTGGCGGAGATGGAGTTCTCGGCGAGCGACCTGGCGCGCATGCGGTTCTCCGTCTCGCCCATGTGGGAGGTCGTGACGAGTTTCCGCCTGCTGCGCTCGGCCCGCCCGTCCGCCGTCCACCTGCCGTGGGCCGAGCAGGTGCGCCCCCGCCTGGCGGCGGCGGAACTGGACCGCGGCTGGCTCGCCGCGCTGATCCCTTCGAGCGGCTACTTCCCGGACTTCCTCAATCCCGTCCCGGCCGGGCACGCCCCCTCGCTGCGCGAGGAGCTGGACGCGGTGCAGGGCACGGCGACCGACGCGGTGCGCCGGGACCTGGACCACCTGGGGCGGCACCTGGGCGGGCCGCCGGAGCGGGTGCGGTCCCTGAGCGCCGACCCGGAGGGCCGGCTCGGCGAACTCGCGGCGGAGATCGAGAGGTACTGGGAGCTGGCGCTGGCGCCCTACTGGCAGCGGATGCGGACGGTCCTCGATGCCGACGTCTTCCACCGCGCGCGCCAGGTGGCCGAGTTCGGCGCGGGCGCCCTCTTCAACGGACTGCACGCCAAGATCAGCTGGGACGACAACACGCTGCGGCTCGTCCGCCGCCCGCAGACGCTGCACCGCACGACCAAGGGGGCGGGGCTGCTGCTCATCCCCTCGGTCTTCGCCGGGCCGGGCGTGCTCACCGTGGTGCGGGACCCGGAACCGCTGCAACTGGCCTATCCGGCACGCGGGGTGGGCCCCCTGTGGGAGCGGCCCGCCTCGTCCCGGTCCGCGGCGGTCGCCGCCGTGCTCGGCCGCTCGCGCACCCTGCTGCTCACCGAACTCCAGTCGCCCGCCTCCACCACCGAACTGGCCCGGCGCACCGGTCTGTCCGCCGCCGGCGTGTCCCAGTTCCTCACCGCGATGCGGGACGCCGGACTGGTCAGCGCGCACCGCGCCGGCCGGTCCGTGCTGTACGCGCGCACCTCGGTCGCCGACGAACTGCTCGGGACGGGACCGGGCTGAGGGACGGGACCGGGCTGAGGGGGCCCGCGGGCCGCACCCCTCTGCGTCAAACCCACTTCCGCACGGCATGGCCTCCCGTCCGCACGGCACGACCGCCGGCCGCCGCATGGCCGAGGGGCCGCCCGGGCCTCGGCCGGACGACCCCTCACCCGGTCGTCGTGCGTCCTGCGGACGCTGATGACGACTAGACGCGGATGACGACCTTGCCACCGGCGTCACCGCGCTCGATGCGCTCCAGGCCGTCCGGGACGAGCCGGTCCAGGGGGATGACGTCGTCGAGCGCCGTCGTGGCGATCTCCGGGTGGGCGGTGAGCAGCGCGAGCGCCTCGGGGAGGTCCTGGTCGCAGATGTGCACCTTCGAGGTGTCGAGCGTGATCTCCTCCAGGACCAGCCGGGTCAGGTCGAGCGGCGAGGGGTCGCGGTGGAGGCCGACCAGGCGCACACGGCCGCCCCGGCACACCGCGTCCATCGCCGTCACCAGGCCGGACGTCGCCCCCGAGGCCTCGATCACCACGTCCGCGCCGTGACCCGACGTCGCCTCCCGGATCGCGGCGCCCGCGTTCGTGCGCGAGGCGTCGACCAGCAGCCCCGCTCCGGCCCGGCGCCCCGTCTCCAGCCGGCCGGCCGAGACGTCGACGCCGATCGTCCGCACGCCGCGGGCCGCGCAGGCGGCCACCGCGAGGGACCCGATGCCGCCCAGGCCGATCACCGCGACGGTCCGGTCCGGCTCGGGGGTGATGCCGCGTACCGCCCGCAGCGCCACGGCGAGCGGCTGAGCCATGATCGCGACGTCGGGGGCGAGGCCGCCCACCGAACGGCTGATCCGGGCCGGGACATTGACCCGCTCGGCGAGACCGCCGTCGACGTGCAGCCCCAGCGTGTAGTAGCGCCGGCAGACGTTGGTCTGCCCGCGTGCGCACCAGCGGCAGTCGCCGCACGAGACGCCGGAGCCCGGGACGACCACGTCGCCCGGCGCGAAACCGTCGACGCCGGGCCCGGTCGCGACGACCTCGCCGACCATCTCGTGGCCGATGACGAGCGGGCCCCGGTGACCGCTCGCGAAGTGCGGCTCGGACAGCGGGATGAGGTGCGGGCCGGAGGCGAACTCCTCGACGTCGGTGCCGCAGATGCCCGCACGCACCACGGCGAGCTGGAGCTCCCCGGGCCCGGGGGGCGGGGGCGCGGGCCACTCCTGGACGCGGACGTCGCGCCTGCCGTGGAATACAGCGGCTCTCATATGACTGTGGTCTCCCTGGGACGGCGCCGAAGGCGCGCTCGGGTGCGGGGGCAGCGGGATCAGGCGAGGGGTGCCGGCGCCTCGTGCAGGAGCGCTCCGACGTGGGCGCCGTTGGCGACGTTCACGACGACGTCGCCGACGGCGGAGGGGATGGCCCGCACACTGCCGCCGATGAAGCCGTTGACGCCGGTGATGATGCCCCACACGGGACGGAACCGGTCCACCCCGCCGCCGGGGACCGGGACGGTCTCCTGTGCGGGCCGCACCCGCCGTTGCAGCACGTGCGGGCTGTCCAGCGCGGCGAGTACGTGTGCGCGCCAGGCCTCGGGGGTGAGGTCCTCGGCCCAGCCGAGGACGACGCCCTTGCCCCCGGACAGCGAGGTGGGTTTGAGGACGAGGTCCTCGGCGTGCGACAGGGCGTACTCGACGAGGTCCACGCGGTCGCCGTTCTCCAGCGTCACCTCCTCGCGGCGCACCCGGCGCGTCCACGGCAGGATGCGGTCGAGGCTCGCGAGGACCTCGGGCGCGAACAGGTGCCGGTTGCCCTCCTCCGAGAGCAGGGAGAGCGCCGCCTTGCTCGCGTAGGCGGAGGTGTCGAGCGGCGTGAAGATCTTCACCTCGCCCCGGCGCGCGGCCTCGAAGACGGGCGCGGTCAGCGCGGGTGCGTCCGGGCCCGTGACGTCGCGGATGAGGAAGGTGCGCACGATGATGTCGACGGGCCTGCCGGCGAGCCACACACGGCCGTCGCGCACCTCCAGCTGACCGAGGTGGCAGGGCGTGGCGTCGAGACCCAGCTCGCCCCAGCGCTCGCACAGCTGCGTCATGTAGGGCAGTTCGTCGGAGAACGCCGAGGGCCATTCGGTGAGGGCGACGACCGGGTGGTCCTCCGCCGAGAAGCCGCTCTCGGTGAGGATGTTGTGGACCTGCTCGCGGAGCGAGTCGACGAAGGTCAGCCCGTGGCGCTCGGCGAAGCGGGCGAGGACGGGGACC
The DNA here is from genome assembly GCF_047200655.1 of Streptomyces sp. MS06. Classification (NCBI taxonomy): domain Bacteria; kingdom Bacillati; phylum Actinomycetota; class Actinomycetes; order Kitasatosporales; family Streptomycetaceae; genus Streptomyces; species Streptomyces sp. MS06. Next base: position 128,367 of record NZ_JBJZOJ010000007.1, on the reverse strand, counting down.
TCCAGGAGTTCGCGGCAGACGTCGACGTTGTCCACGCCGCCTATCGCGCTGCCGATGTTGAGTTCGAGGAGTTTGAAGCCGTTCCCGTCGCAGACCAGGTCGGCCCGGCTCTGGCGGGTCATCCGCTCCCCCCGGTTCTGCATGACCGCCTCGACCTGCGGTTCGGTGAGCCCGACCGCGCGCGCGAACGCGGCGAAGTCACCGCCGAAGAGCTTCTCCGGAAGGCTGTCCAGCGCCGTGAGGAGGTTGTCGAGGTCGGCGGCGAGACCGGCCAGTTCCTCGCCGCCCAGGAAGACCGGGCGTGCGAGCCACTTGCCCATGCCGTTCGGCTTGTCGCTGTTGAGGATCTTGTTCTGCGGCAGGCCGCCGAGCAGCTCCTCGCTCGACAGCCCCGCGGCCTCCAGCTCCTCAAGGTACTTCTCGGTCAACGTGACGCGGTCCATGTGGTGTCTCCTGATCGTGGTGCGGCGGGCAGGTGCGCCCGCCGCCTTGTCTCTGTGCGGGGTGCGGGGCGCGCGGTCACGTGGCGGCGGTGGGGGCGGCCTTCCCCGGCGCGGGCGCCGGCGCGGCGGCGAAGGCGACGGCCTCGGCCGGCAGGTGCCGCTCGACGCGAACCAGCACCAGCGCGCCGAGCGCCGCCGTGCCCGCCACGAGCAGCCACGGGAGGCGGCCGTCGACGGTGAGCAGTGAGGTGAACACCATCGGGCCGAGGGCGTAGGCCAGCGACCAGGACAGCTGGTAGGTGGCCAGGTAGCGGCCGCGCAGCCGCTGGGGCGCGGCGAACTGCGACAGCGCTCCCGAGGAGGGGCTGTACACCATCTCTCCCACCGTCATGACGAGGACCGCGCCGAGCAGTCCGGTGAGCAGGAGCGGCACGCCGTGCGGCCGGACGGTGCCGAGTACCACCTGGGCGAGGAAGGCGACGGAGAACAGGGCGGCGCCGCCGGCGGCGGCCCGGGGGCGGCTGGCGAAGCGGCGCCGGGCGAGGGCGGCGACGGGCACGCCGAGCGTCGCGCACAGCACGGTGTTGAGGAGGAAGGCGCTGCCGACGAGCCCGTCGGGCAGGTCCAGCCAGCCCGTCGCGTACAGCGGGAGGAGCGAGGTCAGCGCCGAGAAGCCGAGGGCGACGAGCAGGTTGGCGCAGACGAGGCCGAGGAAGGGCCGGTCCTTCGCGACGGCCCGGTAGCCGCCGCCGCGGGCGCGCGCGGCCGCGGCGGCCCGGGGAGGCGCGGCCGGGGTACGCGAGGCGAGGAAGCCCGCGGCGATGAAGCTCGCCCCGTTGAGCCAGGCCGTCACCGTGTAGCCGAAATCGCCCGCGGTGGCGATGACGATCGAGGCGATGAGCGTTCCGGCGCCGAGACCGGCGTTGCTCAGGCTGCGGCTGAGGGCCAGCAGGCGGTCCCTGTCGGTGCCCTCGGCGAGTTCGGCGAGCCGCGCGTTCTGGGCGGGCCGGAAGGCGCGGGTGCCCACCGAGGTGAGCAGCGCGACGGCGGCGAAGACCGGCAGTGAGCGGGCGAGCGGGAAGCACGCGAAGCTGGCCCCGCGCACCACGTACAGCGCGATCTGCGTGGTGCGGGCGCCGAAGCGGTCCACCACGACGCCCACCACGGGGACGGCGGCGATGGCGGCGAGACCCGTGGCGGTGAGCACCAGTCCGATCAGCGGCAGCGGCAGTCCCGTCACATGACGGAAGAACACCAGGCTGAAAGGGACGTACATGCCGGAGCCGACCGCGTCCACGGCGATTCCGGAGACCAGGGCGCGTTCGCCCGGGAACCGGGGGCGGAGAAAGGACATGCGTCTCCCAAGTGCGAGCCGGTGCACCGCCGGCTCCCGGTAGGTGCGGTCAGGCGGGCGGGAAGGTCAGGGCCGCCGCCAGGAAGGCGTCGTTGTCGGCGGGCAGGCCGAGGGTGACGCGGACCCCGCTGCCCGCCACCGCCCGTACGGAGACGCCCGCGCTCGCGCAGTGCGCGCCGAAGGCCGCGGCGCGCTCGCCCAGCGGGAGCCAGAGGAAGTTGGCCTCGCTGGCCGGCACGCGCCATCCGCGCTCGCCGAGCGCGGCGGCGACGCGCGCGCGTTCCGCCGTGATGACGTCCGTCCTCCTCGCCACCTCGTCGCCGGAGCGCAGCGCCGCGATCGCCGCCGCCTGGGCGACACTGCCCGCGCTGTACGGCAGGTACGCCTTGCGCAGAGTGCCGATGACCTCGGGGTGGCCGGCGGCGTAGCCGATGCGCAGCCCGGCGAGTCCGTACGCCTTGGAGAAGGTGCGCAGGACGACGAGGTGGGGGCGGCCGGTGAGGAGGGAGAGCCCGTCGGGGACGTCCGTGGCGCGCACGTACTCGTGGTACGCCTCGTCCAGGACGACGAGGCAGCTACCGGGCACGCGCGCCAGGAACTCCTCCAGTGCGGTGCGGCCGACGGCCGTACCGGTCGGGTTGTTCGGGTTGCAGACGAACACCAGCCGGGTGCGGTCGGTGACGCGTTCCGCCATGGCCGCGAGATCGTGCGTGCCCTCGCGCAGCGGCACCTCGACGGGGGTCGCCCCGGCGAGGCGGGTGAGGAGCGGGTACGCCTCGAACGAGGGCCGGGCGTAGAGGACCTCGTCGCCCGGTCCGGCGACGGCGGTGACGAGTTGCTGGGCGACGCCGACCGAGCCGCAGCCGAGTGCGATGCCCTCCGGTGCGATGCCGAACCGCTGCGCGAGCTCGGCGGTGAGGGCCCGGCCGGCGTTGTCGGGGTAGCGGTGGACGCCGGCGACCGCCTGCTCGACGGCGCGGGCCACCTCGGGCAGCGCGCCGAACGGCGTCTCGTTGGCGGCGAGCGCGTAGGAGCGGCCCTCCGGGGAGAGCGCCGGCGGCTCGGGCCGGTAGCTGACGAGGTGGTTCAGCGCCGCGCGGAACCGGGGCAGTTCTTGCGTGGTGGTCATGGAAAGCTGGTCCTCTCGGCGTCGTTCAGGGCGTGCGCAGGGCGTCGCGCAGCGCGGTACCGGGGTCGGTGGCCGCCGGGAGGTCGACGACGCAGCCGGCGGTGAGGGCTCGCCGCGCCTGCACCAGGTCCCGGGGGCGGTCCACGGTGAGGATCGCGCGCAGGTGTTCGTCCTCCAGCCACAGGACGGTCCACTCCGGGTCGTCCGGCGAGCCGCGCAGCACCGCCCGGTCGGCGCTCCGGTGGTCGCCCGCGTACTGCACCGTCCGGCCGAACTGGTCCGACCAGAAGTAGGGGACCGGGTCGTGGCACACGTCCTCGCCGAGCAACGCGGCGGCGGCCGGTTCGCTCGCCTTCAGCGCGGTGTCCCAGTGCTCGACGACCATGTGCCGCCCGTACCGCCGCGACCACCAGGCGGCGCAGTCGCCGAGCGCCACGACCTCGGGCCGCGCGGTCCGCAGGGACTCGTCGACGACCACGCCGCGCGCGATCTCCAGGCCGGAGTCCCTGAGCCAGCCGACCGCGGGGCGGGCTCCGACACCGACCACCACGACGTCCGCCGCGAGGAACCGCCCGTCCGCCAGGCGGAGTCCGCCGGGGTCCACCGAGGCGACGGCGGTGCCGCAGCGCAGGGTGACCCCGGCCGCCGCGTACCAGGGCGCGGTCCAGGCGCCGATCTCGGCGCCCACCGCGGCGGCGAGCGGAGCCCGGTCGGCCTCCAGGACCGTGACCCGGCACCCCTTGGCGGCCGCGACGGTGGCGACCTCGGCGCCGATCCATCCGGCGCCGACGAGCGCGAGGTGGGTGCCGGCGCGCAGCAGCGGGCGCAGCGCGTGCACGTCGTCCATGGTGCGGACGAGGTGCTGCCTCCCCTCGCCGGGCAGCCGGACGGGCTCGGCGCCGGTCGCGAGGACGAGACCGTCGAAGGCGAGCTCCCCCGCCGTCGTCCTCAGGACGCCGCCCGGACGGTCGTCGTGCAGTTCCAGGGCCTCGGCGCGCTCGCCGAGGCGCAGGTCGACCCCCAGGGCCTCCCAGTCGGTGGGGAAGGAGCAGTCCTCCTCCTTGCCGGCCAGTACCGCTTTGGTGAGCGGGGGGCGGTCGTACGGCGCACGGGTCTCCGCGCCGACGAGGGTCAGGGCGCCGCCGTGGCCGCGGGCGCGCAGGGCGCCGGCGACGTGCGTGCCGGCGAGCCCGCCGCCGACGACGACGATGTTCTCCAGGGTCAAGGTGCCAGTTCTCCGTGGGCTGGGGGTGGAGGGTCGGGAGGGGGCGCCGGCACCGCCCGCGGGGACGGTGCCGGCGCCCGGACTGTCATTCGATGCCGAGGGCGGCGCGCATCGGGCGGAGCTTGGCGCACGTCTCCGCGTACTCCACCTCGGGGTCGGAGTCGGCCACGAGCCCGCAGCCCGCGTACAGCGAGGCCGTGTCGCCGCGCACCAGCGCGGAGCGTATGGCCACGGCGAACTGCCCGTTCCCCTCCGGGTCGGCCCAGCCGACGCCGCCCGCGTACCAGCCGCGGTCGAAGCCCTCGTTGCGGGTGAGCCACTCCAGCGCCTCGGCGCGGGGGTGCCCGCCGAGCGCGGGCGTCGGGTGGAGCCGTGCCGCGAGGTCGAGGACTCCCTCCGCCGAGTCCTCGGGCAGCCGTGCCCGTACCGGTGTCGACAGGTGCTGCACGTGGGCGAGTTTGAGCACCCCGGGCTCGGCCTCGGCGGTGACCCGGGTGCAGGACTCGGCGAGTGCCTCGCTCAGCATCCGGACCACGACCTCGTGCTCGTGCCGGAGCTTGGCGCTGCCGGCCAGCTCGGCCTCCAGTGCCCGGTCCTCGGCGGGGGTGGCTCCGCGCGGGGTGGTGCCGGCGAGGCCGAGCGCCTGCACCTCCCTCTCCTCGACCCGGACGAGGTACTCGGGTGTCGCACCGAGGAAGGTGGTGTCGCCGTGGCCGACGGCGAAGACCGTCGTGCCGGCGTAGGTCTCCCGCATCCGCCGCACCGCCGCGGGGACGTCGAGTTCGCGGTCGGCGGTGACGTCGAGGCGCCGGGCGAGCACCACCTTCTCGAAGTCGCCGGCCCGTATCCGGTCCGTGGCGCGGCGCACGAGGTCCTTCCACTCCCCGGCGGCGGGCGTCTCGACGCTCGCGCGGGGCCGGGGCGCGGGCCGGGGCGCGGTCGCGTCCCGGGCGGCGAGGCACCGTTCGGCGCGCAGCGTCAGTGCCCTGGTGAGCAGTTCGGGGTCGTCGCTCCCGTCCACGAGGGCGTTGAGCCGCAGTTCTGCCTCCGACGCGCCGGCCGGTGCTCCCGGTCCGGCCGGTGCTCCCGGTCCGGCCGGTGCTCCCGGTCCGGCCGGTGAGGCGCAGCGCAACTGCACCAGCGGCACCCACATCAGGGCCTCGGGGAGCACGCCGGGTGTGCCGTCCGTACCGCTGCCGAAGGCGAAGCCGCCGACGGCGAGGGGGCCCGTCCCCGACCCGTCGCGGCCCGCCGTGACGGTCTCGCGCAGCAGTTCGGTCCAGGCGGAGCGGACCGCGGCGAGGCGGCCGGCGCCCGTGGCGCGCAGGTCGTGGGCGCTGCCGAAGGCCAGCACTGTCGTGCCGTCCCACGCCGACTGCCAGTACAGGGAGCGCCCGGTGCGGGTCCGGGCTCCCGCCCAGGTCGCGAAGGGGTCGGTGAGCTCGCAGGTGCGGGCCCAGCTGACGAGCGCGTGGCGACCGGTGGCGCGCGCCCGTTCGACTCCGGCGCGGCAGGCGTCCACGAGCGAGGTGTGCTCGTCGGGTGTGAGGGTTAACGCGCCGGGTGCCGGCGCGGTGTCCACCGCCATCGCTAGTACACCCCTTCGATGATGGACTGGCCGCTGTCCTTGGTGTGCACCTGGATGTCGGCGAGACCGTCCTGCGGGTAGCGTGCGGTGGGGGCGACACGCACGAGCGAGTCCCGTTCCAGCGTCCAGGGCACCAGCAGGTCCCGGGAGAGCAGGCTGATGCGTGCCTGGCCCCGCTCGCCGTGCGCCACCTCGCGGGTCGGCTGCTCGGGGTCGACGACCCTGACCCTGCTGTAGGGGTGGTACGGGACGAAGACACACGGGTGCGTGTCGTCCGCTTCCCGGGGGCGCTGCGGGGCGATCCCCATCATGGTGTTGCCGTACAGCCCGACGACGGCCGCGTCGGGGAACAGTTCCTCCTCGAAGGCGCGCAGCGTCTCCGGGCTCACGCTGGTGCCCGCCCAGACGATGCCCCGCACCGTGCTCTGCACGAGGTCGAGGAGGGCGTCGTCGGCGCAGATCGCCTCCAGCACGGGCGGGGTGGCGAAGAGGACGGAGACGGGCTGTGTGGTGAGGATGTCCCGGGCCTGCGCGAGGATGTGCTGGACGTAGCGGCCGGCCTCCTCGCCGCGGCCCTGTTTGACGCACTTCTTCACCCATCGCGGATCGAAGTCGATGTAGTGGCAGAACGTCGCGCGGAGCTGGGCGAGCAGGCCGACGGAACGGCCCACGATGTGCGGCCCGGTGGGGCCGATGTGCAGCCAGTGCCCCTCGCCGCGTCCGGGTACTCCGTGTGCGGCGAGGACCTCGCTGACCCAGTCGACCCCGTTGCGGCGGGAGCGGGACTCGACGATGCGCTTGGGCGAGCCGGTCGTGCCGCCGCTGTCGAAGACCTGGAAGTCCCAGGGGTCGGCGGCGGTTCCGGCGGGTACGAGGTCGTCGACCGGGACGGTGCGCCACTCCTCGCTCACGTCGGGGAAGCGGTCGAGGTCGTCCCAGGTGCGGATGTCGGTCAGGGGGTCGAACCCGAGGTCGGCGGCGCGCTTGAGCCAGTAGGGGGAGCCGGTTTCGGCGGAGAAGTGCCATCGCATCGCGGCGGGCACGAACTCGTCCGGTGCGAGGTCCGCGGTGAACGGGTCGGTGGTGTGGGGCGACATGCTGCGTCTCCAGGAGGGCGTCAGGCCGAGGCGAGGGAACCGGCGGGGTGGGCGGTCGGCGCGAGCCGGCGGCCCACGGCTTCCAGGAGCGGGACCAGCCTGTCCATGAGGTCGGCGAACTGGGCGCCGTCGAGGGCCTGGGCGCCGTCGCAGAGCGCGGCGCGGGCGTCGGTGTGCACGTCGACGATGAGCCCGTCGGCTCCGGCGGCGGCCGCTGCCAGCGACATCGGTCCGACCAGGTGCGGTTTTCCGGTGCTGTGACTCGGGTCGACGATCACCGGGAGATGGGTGAGGCGTTTGGCCTCGGCCACCGCACTGAGGTCGAGCGTGAACCGCGTGCTGCGGTCATAGCTGCGAATGCCCCGTTCGCACAGGACGACCTCGTCGTTGCCCACGTGGAGGAGGTACTCGGCGGCGAGCAGCCACTCCTCGATGGTGGCGGACATCCCCCGCTTGAGAAGGACGGGCTTACCCGCCGCACCGGCTTCGCGCAGCAGTTCGAAGTTCTGCATGTTGCGCGCGCCGATCTGCAGCATGTCGCTCTCTTCGGCGACGCACTCGACGTCCTTCGGGGTGACGACTTCGGTGACGACGGGAAGTCCCGTGCGTCGGCGCTGTTCCGCGAGCAGAGTGAGGCCCGCGAGTCCGAGTCCTTGAAAGCTGTACGGGGAGGTGCGGGGCTTGAAAGCGCCCCCTCGCAGCATGATCGCGCCCCCGGCGTGCACCAGGTCCACGATTCCGGTCATCTGTTCGGCGCTTTCCACCGCGCAGGGGCCGGCGATGACCACGAAGTCGTTTCCGCCGAACACCGCCTGCACGGTCTTGCCCACCCGCACACGGGTGTCATGCTCACGGAACGCCCGACTGGTGAGCCGCTGGGGCCCCGACACCCTCAGGACGCGCGAGACGCCCGGGAGGCTTTCCAGCATTTCGGCCAGTTCCGGCGTCCCGAAACTCTCGGAAACGAGCACCGCAGTGTTCCCGAGCCTTGTTAACGCGACATCGATTCCGTTTTTCGACAGAGCCTCAATGACATTTCCGGCACTTTCTCGGGGCGCCGTCGGATCCATTATCACGATCACGGAATAGGCCTTCCATGAGCTTATTGTGCGTTTCTTTTTTCAGTCATCAGCGACAGTAGCCGAGCCCACGGCCGAGTCGCAAGCATGAATTTCCCGAGCGACAAACCGCACACATCGGACATAAGTATTCATTACCCGAGACACCTATGAAAGCTTCTCTAGGCGCGTATACCTGAGCAAAGCTTCGAAGAGGATTGATCCGGGTAAACCATCGCCACGAAGCGGACTGTTCGGACACATCCATCCGAGGAACGTAAAGCCCCGGCCAAGGGATCGCCAGAATTGATGAATGTTCTACCAAATTCACTTCCGCTTCCGGCGCACCTCCCGTCGGAATTAAGGACTCCGTATTTGGTTGAATCATTAGTCAATTATTTCTGGGGAGTTCACTCTTCGGCGTGCTACCTTCTCCGAGGTTCCGCCACCCCGGCGGGGCTTTTCGTCCGAGTGATGGGGTGCAGCGTGAAGCTCATCGACATTAGCCAGGGCTGGTCCGAAGGCATGCCCTCGTACGACGCCCCGTGGTATCCGGAATTCCACGTTCACCGTGCCATGACGCCGGCCTCCGACCCGTCAGGAACCGGTAGGACGTTCTCCAATCTTGAGATATTCCCCCACAACGGGACACATGTGGAGTCCGGCTACCACTTCTTCGACGACCGCGAGAAGATCGACGAGGTGCCGCTCAGCACGTTCGTCGGCCGCGCCGTCGTGGCGGACCTCTCCCACAAGCGGGACCTGGACCCGGTGACGGGCGAGGACCTGGAGAAGGCCGTGCGCGACGTGTGGCAGGAGGGGGACCGGCTGCTGATCCGCACCGACCACCCCGACCGGTACCTCGGGCGCGAGGACTACTGGGACAAGCCCCCGTACCTCACCGTCTCGGCGGCCGACTGGATGGCCGACAACGGCACCACGCTCGTCGGGATGGACTGCATCACCGAGCGGCCCGACGACCGCAGCGGCCAGGTGCACCGGCGACTGCTGTCGGCCGGCATCCCGATCCTGGAGAACATCCAGAACCTCGGGCACATCACCAGCCCCGTCGTCCAGCTCATGGCGCTCCCCATCAAGGTCGCCGACGTGGAGGCCGCGCCCGCCCGCGCCGTGGTCTTCGACGGCTGGCCGTTCTGACCCCACCACCGCGGAGGCACACCCCGGTTCCGGGCCCGCCCGGGACCGACGTGCCCGAGCTCACCCCCGAACCGGCCCGAACCGGAGGAAGTTGATCTCGCGTGCTGTTACCCGTACCCGCTCTGCGCACCGGGGAGGAACGCACCTCCCGCGACACCCGCGTCCTGCACGGTGTCACCGGCGAAGCTCTGGCAACCGTGCACGAGGTCCCGCCGCTGGTGGCCCGGCTCACGATCAAGGTCATGCGGCAGTCGCCCGAACTGGACCTCGACGAACGCCTCTCCGTCCTCGCCGAGGCGGGCCGGCTCTTCGCCAAGGCGACCCTCGGCGGCCAGAGCCCGGAGGAGTACTGCCGGCTCCAGGCGCTCGCCTCCGGAGTGCCCGTCGGCGCGGCGCGGGGCGTCCTGGAACGTGTGGCCCGCGACGGCGAGTCGCTCGGCGAGGTGGTGCGGCGCCAGATACCGGCCGGTGCCGGGGACACCGCCCGCTGGGTACGCCGCGGCCGGGTCCTGTCCGTCATCGCGCCCAGCAACCACCCCGGCACGCACGGCGCTTGGCTCCAGGCCCTCGCGATGGGCTACCGCGTCGCGGTACGACCCGGTGGCCGGGACCCCTTCACCCCGCTGCGCCTCGTCCGCGCCCTGCTCGCCGCCGGACTGCACCCCGGCTGGATCAGCCTGCTCCCCGGCGGCCACCGCACCGCCGACGCCCTCATCGAGGCGGGCGACCTGGCCCTCGTCTACGGCGGCGAGGACACCGTGGCCCGCCTGCGCGGCGACGACCGGGTGCTCGTACGCGGACCGGGCCGCAGCAAGATCCTCGTCGACTCCGGCGACGAGGCGCTCCTGGACCACCTCGTCACCGAGATCGCCGGGGACGGCGGGGTGCGCTGCACCAACACGACCGCCGTCCTGACCACGGGCGACCACCGGCGCCTGGCCGAACAGCTCGCCGAACGCCTGGCGGCGCTCCCCGCCCACCCGGTCACCGACCCCCGCGCCGCGCTCCCGGTCCGGCCCCGCCCCGAGGCCGAGGCGCTGCGCGCGGCCGCCGCCGCTGCCGCCGGCCCGGCCCCCGACCTCGTCGCCGCCCACTGCCCCGACGGGCCGCTCGCTCCCGTGGGAGGGTCCGCCGTCGCCCTTCGTCCCGCCGTGTTCCCGCTCGACAGCTGCGACCACCCGGCACTGGCGACGGAACTCCCCTTCCCCTGCGCCTGGGTGGCGCCCTGGCGCAGGACCGACGGCATGGCGCCGCTGGACGACTCGCTCGCCCTCGGCCTGCTCACCGAGGACGCCTCCCTGGTCGACCAGGCCCTCGCCATGCCCGGCGTGCGCACCGTCGTCCACGGCCCCGTCGCCCGGTGGTGGCAGGACCCGTACCTGCCGCACGACGGCTACCTGGGCCAGTTCCTCAACGAGGCACGCGGCTACGCCCGGACATGAGACGGCCGGCACGGTCCGGACCGGCCACCGGCCCCCGCGCGCCGACCCCCGGCACCGCCTCTGCTCCCTCCCACGCCGCACCTCCTCGCCCACGCCACGACGCACCGAGGTACCGACATGTCTGCTGCCTGCCCCCACCTTCCCCTCATCGTCCTCCCCTCGAACAACCTGGTCCGCGCGGTCTCCCGCCCGGCCGAGCCCGTCGAGGCCGCGCTCCGCACCGCGGTGGCCGCCCTGGAGGGCCTGCACACCGAACTGCTGAACCCGCGAGGCGCGCGGCCGGAACCGCTGCGGGACGCCCTGGAGACCGCCGTGCAGGCCGCGGCGCGGCTCGCGGCACTCGCCCGGGTCGAGCCGATGGACGCCACCGCACTGACCCCGATCGTCCCGAACCACACGTACTTCGGGGTCCGCACGGCCGACATCGACGACGCCCGCCTCGTCTCCGAGACCACCGCCATCATCGCCCGCGCACTCGCCGACCTGCGCATCGCGCGCCTCTCACTGAACCAGCAGGCCGCCGAGGTCCTCGCGATGGTCCAGGTGCTCAACGGCCTCGCCCCGCAGGACGCGGAGCGCGACCACGCCTCCCCCACCGCGCCCGCAGGCCCGGTCGACCTCGAACCGGGCGACGACGAACTGACGCGCTGGGTCATCACGCACCACTTCTACTTCGTGCTCAACCTCGCGGCGGCCGAGTCCGTGACCCGCGCACTCGACCGGCACCGCGAGGGGGAGACGGAGGCGACGCGGGACGCGCTGCGCGAGGCGGCCGTGTACGTCCGCGCGTTCACCGCCGCGATGATGCACTCCGGCGACATGTCGGCGCCCTGCTACGACGCCGAGGTCCGGCCCACCATGAGCCCGCCCGCCGTTCCCGCGGCGCTCACCGGTCGCACCCAGCCGGAGCACAAGGCGTTCCGCAAGGCCATGCGCACCCTGGCGCGGACGTGGACGGACTCCTTCGACAAGCTCGCCGCCAACGCCCCCGAGGTGGCGCTGGCGCGGGACTCGCTGCTGGAGGCCGACCTCCAGGACATCGAGCAGCACATCACCATCACGGCCGCCCTCGTCGGCGACGACAGCTCGATCATCCAGGCATCCGACGCCGCCGGCAGCGCCATCGCCATGCTGCGCACCATGCGCCACACCCGCGCCGAGCAGTACCGGCCGCTCATGCGCTTCGGGGACAACGTGACGCTGCTCGCCACGGACTGACCGGGACGGGCACGACAGCACTTCCCCCACGAACAGATCGGAGAGGTACGACAGATGGCTCCGCGTATCGCCCTGCTGGGCGGCCGACCGAGCGTGTTGAGGTCCGCGGCGGAACTGGGCTGCGAGGTCGTCATGCTCGCCAAGCCCGGCGTGTACGACCCGGAGGCCGCGGGCCGCTGGTGCGTCGAGGTGGTCGACGTCGACCTCGGCGACCAGGAAGCGGTCCTGGCGGCGGGGCGGGCACTGCAGGCCCGGCTGCCGGTGGCCCGCTTCTTCTCGCCGGCCGAGCTGGGGCTCGTTGCCGCGGCCCGGCTCAACGAGGAGTTCGCCCTCGGAGGCAACTCCCTGCGCACCGTCTCCCTGCTCAAGGACAAGTCCGCGATGCGCGGCCACCTCGCCGGCCTGGGCCTGTCGCCGGTCCGCTTCCGCGTCGTGCACAGCGCGGACGAGCTGGCCGGCTTCCTCACCGAACTCGGCGGTCCCGGCATCGTCAAGCCCCTCGACTTCGGGGGCAGCGCGGACGTGCACCGGGTCGACGGCCCCCACCGGGCCGCCGAGGTCTGGTCGCTGGTCGAGGCGGCCGGACGCGAGCGGATGCTGGCGGAGGAGTTCCTCACGGGGCACGAGGTGAGCGTGGAGGGCTTCTCCGCGGACGGCGTGCACACCGTGGTGGCCGTCACGGACAAGCTCCTGGGCGCCGGCTTCGTGGAGGCCGGGCACTCCGTCCCGGCGCGTGTGGACGAGGGCACCCGCGAGGAGATCGCCGCGCTGACCGCGCGGCTGCTCGACGCGGTCGGCCTCGTCGAAGGCCCCTCGCACACCGAGATCATGATCACTGCCGACGGGCTGCGGATCATCGAGTCCCACAACCGGGCGGGCGGCGACAACATCCCCGAACTGGTCCGGCTCGCCTGCGGCGTCGACCTGGTCCGCGCGGCGGTCGCCGTCCCCCTCGGCCTCGAACCGTGGAAGGACGAGCTGCCCGCGCCGCTGGGCGGCGCGGCGATCCGCTTCCTCGCCGCCGAGCCCGGCGTGGTCACCGGGATCGATCTGCCGACCGAGGGACTGGAGGGCGTCACCCTCGGCGTCAGGGCGAGGCCCGGCATGGTCATCCCGCCGGTCACCTGGTCCGCCGACCGCGTGTGCGGCGACGTGATCGCCGTCGGCCGGGACGCCGAGGAGGCCGTGGCGCGCGCCGAGTCCGCGGCCGCCCGGATCCGCATACGGACCAGCCCCGGCGCCTGAGACCGCGCTCCGAGAAACCACACCGGTGAGGAAACCATGAATGCTGCCGGCAACCCGGTGGTCGCCATCGTCGACGCCTACGCCAGTTCGCGCTGTCTCGCGCCGCTCTTCCGGGCCCGCGGCTACGACTGCGTGCACGTGCAGAGCACGCCCACCATCCCTGCGAACTACGCACGCGGCTACCGCCCCGACGACTTCAGCGGGCACCTCGTCCACCACGGCGACCTCTCCGAGACGCTGCGGGCCCTGAGCGCGTACCGGCCGGTCGCGCTGGTCCCCGGGGTGGAACGCGCGGTGCTGCTCGCCGACGCCCTGAGCGAGCAGCTGGGCCTGCCGTCGAACGGCACCGCGTTGAGCCCGGCACGCCGCGACAAGTACCGCATGATCGAGACGGTCAGGGCGGCGGGGGTGCCGGCGGTCGAGCAGATCCACACCGCCGACCCGGACGAACTCCTGCGCTGGTACGAGAAGACCGGCGGCCGGGTCGTGCTGAAACCGGTCAGCAGCGCGGGCAGCGACGGCGTCCACTTCTGCACCGGGCCCGAGGAGGTCCGGGCGGCCTTCCGCACCCTGCACGGAACGACCAGCGTGCTCGGCCAGGAGAACGACGCGGTACTCGCGCAGGAGTACCTGGTCGGCCACGAGTACATCGTCAACACCGTCAGCCACGGCGGCACCCACCGCGTCTCCGACATCTGGAAGATGCACACGCTCAGCGCCAACGGCGTCGCCGAGCTGGCCGCCGGCGCCGAACTGCTGCCCCGCCGCGGGCCCGAACAGGACAGCCTGGTGGAACACACCTTCGCGGTGCTGGACGCCCTCGGCATCGCGCACGGGCCCGCGCACACCGAACTCAAGCTGACCCCGGACGGCGCGCGGCTGGTCGAGACGGGAGCCCGGGTGTGCGGGGCCGACGTCCACGTGCCCGTCACGGCGGCGCTCGGGACGAGTCAGCTCGACCTCACCGTCGAGGCCTGCACCGACCCCGAGGCCTTCCTGGCCGGGGCCCGCGAGGACTACCGTGTCGGCCGCCACGCCCGCATCGTCAACATGGTGGCCCCCCGGGGCGGGGTCCTGCGCTCCTACCCCCGGCTGGCCGAGCTCCGCGCCCTCGACAGCTTCCACGACGTGCTCTTCCGCGCGCACCCCGGCGACACGGTGCACCCGTCCACCGACGACTGGACCTTCCCCCTCCGCGTCTACCTCCTGCACGAGGTCGCCGCCACCGTCGCCCGCGACGCGCTGACCACGCGGTACCTCGACGGCGACGGCTTCTACGAACTGGGGTGAGCACGGCCCGGCGGCGAGGGCCGTGGTCCGCGACAAGGCCTGACCGACCCGCGGCGTGGTGGGAGGGCGCCCGCCGCGTAGGTCCCCCACCGTGAGGGCTGCGTCATGCGCTGGGCGGCACGCGCCGGCCGGGCGGGCGGACCGTGCTCGCCGACGGGATATGAAGGTGGCAGCGCCACTGCCCGGACGGCCGCGGCCGGATGTCAGTGGCGGCTGCTTCCATGGCGCTATGAATACTGCGCACGAAACCGCGGCCCTCCTCCCCGGCCTCTCGGACAGCGCACTGCTCCACCGGATCGCGGCGCATCCCGGGGTCGCCGCCCACCTCGCCTGCGCAGGAGAGTTCGACCTTGCCCGAACCGACCCGATCGAATCGATCTCCCTGCCCAACGGCCTCCCGGTGGAGCCCGTCGCCGGCTGCAACGCGGGCGGCACCCACTACCTCTGCGGCCCGGCCACCCCCGACGGCCCCCGACCCGTCCTCTACACCGACTCAGAGGGCCGGGCCTCCCTCATCGCCGAGTCTCTCGCCGAAGCCCTGACCCTCGCCATCGTCCTGCCGTCCTGGCACGACGCCCTGGCAGGCTTCCGCCCTCCGGCCCTCAACGCCGACTACCTGGACGACCATCCGGAACACCCCGCCGTCCGCGACCGCCTCCTCGCCGCCCTGAGGCTCCCCCCGGCCACCGCTGAGGAAGTCCTGGACCGTCTCCTCGCCACCGCCGCCCGCACCGTTCCCGACGGCTTCCTCCCCCACGTTCCCGACGAGGAGGAGTCCGCCTTCGAGCCGATGCTCGAACCGTCCGCCCAGTAGGGCCGGACCCGACCATCACTGACACCGCGTCAAAACATCCAGCACTCCAGCACGGGGATGACGAAGGGATCCGGCTCCACCGAGTCCGACTCCCTCCGATCGGCACGTTCGACTCAGCGCCCAACGCACAGGAAGCGAACGACTACACGTTGAAGCGGAATGCCCGCGGTTGGATCCTGACCGGCGGCGGCGCTGCCCTCCAGGGCTCTGAGCTGGGTTTTCCTCGTTGGCGTACGTTGCGACGGCCGTTTACGGGTGTCCCGCGGACTGGCTGCGGACCGGAGGACACCCTCACTCGGATGACGTGGGCCTCTCGTCCGCCATCCCCAGACGCGCCTGTTCCTCCTCGACGATCCGGCGTGCCAGCTCGGTGTCCGACACGTCGACCGCGTCCGGGGTGGCTTCGGCCACGGCGCTGCGGCGGGCGTAGGCGTCGAACAGGCGCGTCTTGGTTTCCAGCATCTTCACCATGCGTTCGTCCACGCCTCCGGTGGCGAGGAGACGGTGCACGCGAACCGGCCTGACCTGGCCCATACGGTGGGCTCGGGCCACCGCCTGATGTTCGATGGTCGGCTTGATCTGAGGTTCGCAGATGACGACGACGGAGGCGGCCTGCATGTTGAGGCCGACGCCCGCTGCCTGGATCTGCCCCAGGAGCACCGCCGGGCCCTGGACACCGGCGAAGTCGTCGACGATCTCCTGGCGACGCTGGGCCGGTACGGCGCCGGTCAGCGGACCGAACACGGGAGTGTCCCCGGCGGGTCCGGCCGCGAGGGCCTCCTTCACCACGCCCAGTACGTCCTTGAAGTTGGAGAAGACCACCGTCTTCTGCCCGTTCTCGCCGGCCTCCTGAACGATCTCCCGGAGCCGGTCCAGCTTGGCCGACTTCTCGGGGCGCACGTACGCGGCCCTGCGCATGGCCATGAAGTTGCCCGCGCGCACGGCTTCGCGGTACGCCTCCTCGTCCGAAGCGCTCAGCTCCTCCCACTCGTCGGTCTGCTGAAGGCTCGGGAGTTCCGTCAGCACGTCCTCCTGGTTGCGCCGCAGGTAGACCGGGGCCACAGCCTTGCGGAAGGCGACCGATCCGGCCAACGCGTCGCGTTCACCGAGGGAGTCCGCGACGTCGCCATCGAGCATCCGAACCAAGTTGCGGAACTCCACGACCCTGTTCTCCATCGGAGTTCCGGTCATGAACAGGATGCGCTCGCAACGCTCCGCCCACAGGCCGACCGCTTGGGACCGCTTGGCCTTCGGGTTCTTCACGGAGTGCGCTTCGTCGACCACCAGCAGCCCGACCTCCCCGCCGCCCGGTGCGGGAAGGCCTCGCAGCGCGTCGAACGTGGTCACCCCCACGCCGCCCCGTCCCTTCCAGTCGGCGAACGCGTAGTGCCGGTCGGGACCGTGGAGCACCATGACGCGCAGGGCGCTGCGGGCCGCGATCTCCCGTGTCCAGTTCACGAGGACGCTCGCCGGGCAGACGATCATGAAGTGACTCTGTCCCTCGGTGGCCAGGTGGGCGAGGACGGCGATCGCCTGGATGGTCTTCCCGAGGCCCATCTCGTCGCCGAGTATCACCTTGCGCTGCGCGAGCGCGAACCGTGCGCCGAACGCCTGGTAACCGCGCAGGGAGACCCGCCGGTGTGTGTCGTCGAGGTGCTGGGTCCGTACCCGCTCCGCGATCTCGTCCGGCAGAAAGCCCTCTGCGGCAGCCGCGTCCGGCAGCCGCCCGGAGATCTCGGCGAGCAGGCTGTAGTACTCGGCGGAGCGGAGTTCGAAGTCCACCCGGGCCGCGACGTCGGACGAGTGCCCACGGAGCAGGTCCACCGACGCCTGGGCGAGCAGTTCGGGCAGCCCGGCCTGCTCCGCCTCGTCCACCAGCGACCGGGTCTCGGCGACCGCCGCCCACGCGCGAGCCTTCTTCTCCCGGCCGGCCAGAAGTATCCGGACCCTTCCGGTGGCGGGCCTCGCGTCGACCAGCAACGGACCGAGCCGTTCCGCCAGGACGGTGGCTTTGTCGACCGCGCGCCGGGCGTCCGGACCGGCCTCCACCAGGACGTGCAGGGCCCTGACGAGCGCGGTGGTGCGCGGTTCCGGCCGGTCCACGTCGATGTGGACGGCCACGGTCTCGTGCACGGCATCGGAGAGCCGGCGGGCGGCGGCGAGCATCTGGTCGACGGTGCGCTGCCCGACACCGGGAATCTGCCGCAGCCGGTAGGGGCCCGCTTCGAGAACACTGCCCAGGGTGCGCAGTCCGCTCTTCTCGACGCTCCCCAGCCGCAGCCGCCCTTCGGTGACGTCCTGCAGCCGGGCGACCGGAATGGCGTCGAGCTCCCGCTTCACCGCCGCATCGTGGATCGGCTTCAGTGCCGCCCGTACCGCCTCCACCGCCCTTCCGTGGTCAGCGACCACTGCCTGAGCCGCCTCATGCAGTCGCGCTCCCCTCGCGACCGTGTCCCGCTCGCCACGCCCCACGCTTCCCGCCCCTCTCCGACCCTCCCCGCATCCTCCCACCGCCCTCACCGGGCCCGACGGGCGATTACGGGTGTCCTGCGGACTGGCTGCGGACTGGCCAGGGGCTCCGAGGCTGCGAAATCTCTGGCACACCGGCGGGGCCGGCAAGGAGACTGTGCAGGTGAGCGACTCCTACCCCTGTCCCTGCTGCGGGCACCGCGTGCTGGGCGCGATGCCCGGCTCGGACAAGATCTGCCCCGTCTGCTTCCGGGAGGACGATGTGCTGCGGGCCGGCAGTCTGGCTGCAGGTCACCGATGGCTTGAGAGCAAGACCTCAGGGCTGGGTGACGCATCCCGCTGCCGTGACGACGCCGGCGATGACGGTTGCGACCATGGGGATCTCGGCCGGGGCCCCGCTCGCCACCGAGCAGGCGGTACTCACACGCCAGCGACGCTCACGCCGTCCACTGCGACTTCCATGCCCCGGCCAGGGCCCGCCTGATCCCGTGCCCGGCGTCACGACGTCCCGCACTTGTAGTGACGTTCGATTCCTTCCGCCGCGTCTGTCAGTACCTGGCCGACCCGGGGGACCAGAACTGCGGACTTCCAGTGGTAGTGCTTGCGGACCCGGATCGTGGTGGTGAGGATCAGGTCGACCTGGCCTGTACCGTCGCGGTGCAGTGCATAGGCACACAAATCCGCCAGACGGACCCGTGCCTCGGCCTGAGTAGCCCAGCCTGCACGGCTGCCCGGCACACGCTCGGCTCCCTTGGGCGGGGTGACACTGCCCTGCATTCCGTCGCGCAACGTCAGCACGAACTGGATGTCCCGGTCGTCGTCACCGGTTCTGACCTCACACCTCGCTTCCTGCGCGTCTGCGGCTGATTCCGTGGCCGTGGCGGGGTTCTCTGTGGCGAGCAGGGGTTTGACCTGCGCCGGGGTTGGCGTCCATGCCACATCACTTCCGCCCGGGCAGGAGCGGACCGAGGTCGAGGCGTGGCTCGCGTTCGCGGATGCGTACCTCCAAAACCTCACCGAATCGGCCTCAGCGCCGAAACTGCCCACGCCGCCGAAACCCAGCGGCGACGACCTCAAGCCATTCCTCGGTCACTGGAGCCCCTACGGACCCCGCTCCTACTGAGCCGGACCAAGGGAAATCACACCGCCACGAGCCGGACCCGCTCGCCGCACAGCTTGGCCATGTCGTCAATATCGGAAGTCAGCATGACCACGGGGCGGTGCTGTCGCAGCGCGGCCTCGGCGACGGCCGCATCAATCGCGTACTTGTGTCCGTGCAACCCGGCATTCATCAGCAACTTCGAGGCAGCCCTCGCCTCCTCGTCACCGACCGGGACGACCCGCAGCCCGGAAAGCACCCAGTTCAGGCGTGACTTCTTCGTACGGGCGTGGACGGCCTCGATGATGGTGAGCGCACTGATCACGACCTCCATGCCGCGCGAGCGCGCCTCAGCGATCAGAGCCACCACCTGTTCGTCGTCAGCGAGCAGCTTGGAGAGTCCCTCGCTGTCGAGGACGAGCGTCCCCTCGTGACTCAGCCTGCGGCGGGCCACTCGGCCTCCTCGGCGAACACCTCGTCGAAGACCTGCCGCGCCCGCTGACGAGCCGGCTCGGAGACCGGCCCCTTGCGGCTCTCGTAGTCCGCCAGGTACTCGTCCAGGACCTGCCCGCGCAGCTCACGCTCGACCGCCTCGGCGATGAAAGCGGAGAACTCCCGCTTGCCCACCCGAGCCCGGATCGCCTCCGCGGTCCCCTCCGGCAGCGACAAGCTCACCCGCGTCGCTGGCCCTTCCCCGATGTTGTACGTCGCCTCAGCCATGCCCCCGATTGTGTCAAACGAGTAGGAAAAGCGCCACGTCGGCACTACCTTCACAGCTAGGTCAGCGCCCGCTCACACAAATCCCAGCACGGGCACCCCCATCCCATCCCAACACGATCCCAGCACGGTACGGATGACCAGGGATGACGACAGGTGACGAGGAATCAGCTATCCCAGCACCATCCCAGCACGGGAAAAAACAAAGGGCCCGACTCCGAAGAGTCGGACCCTATCTGACCTGCACGTTTGCCAGATCAGCGACGTGGTGTTACGCCACACGTTGAAGCGGAACGTCTGCGAGCCGATCCTGACCTGCGACGGAGCTCCGCGCTGGGCTCTGACCTAGGGTTCCTCGTTGGCATGCGTTGGCTCCCGACGGCCGTTTACGGGTGTCCTGCGGACTGGCTGCGGACTGGCCGGGCGGGCGGAGGCCGAGAAATCGATGGCGCACCGGCGGGACCAGTGAGGAGACTGCCCAGGTGAGCGACCGCTACCCCTGCCCGCGCTGCGGACACCGCGTGCTGAGCGCGATGCCCGGCTCGTACGAGATCTGGCCGATCTGATCCCGGGAGGACAACAAGGTCCAGCTCCGCCGGCCATGGGTAGCGGGGCGAGCAACAAGTTGCGCGTGCCCTGAGTGCGCCTGTTCCGCACCGCCCATCGTGACTGGTTCGGCAGTTCGCGAGATGCTCTCAGTGCGTGTACGGATCAGCCAGTGCCAACGGCGTCCGGGCCGCTTCCAGAGCCGACCCCGGAAAGGCGGGCCCGGCGGTGTAGAAGCGGGCACGGGTGCGGCCGACCGGTGTCAGGACCTCCCCCGCGACCAGGTCCCGCAGGTCGCGTTGGGCCCGCTGCAGGCTCAGGTCCTCCGTTCGTTCGTAGCGTGTACGACGTACCCGCCCGGACATCGCCACATCATGCAGGGCGGAAACCACCCTCTCGTCCAGCCCCCGGCCCTCCGCGAACTCACCCAGCAGGAGCCACAGCGTGAGGCGGGTGACTTGAGCATGTACATCTTGATGACACTGGCGCAGGTTCGGAGCGGCTCCTACGGAGCGAGGGCGTCGGCCATGGCTTGGGCGAGCTCGTCGATCGTCCGCACCACGCACCTGGGCGGCGTGATTCAGATCCGAGGCTCGGCGTCGCGGTCGTGATCGGCATCCGCCTGGCAGGGTGAGGGCGGAGCGCCGCCCGGTGCGGCCTACTCGTAGACCCAGGCCCGGCCGGTCTGGCGATACTCCTCCACCGGGATCGGGTCGACGCCGGTCCTCATGCGGGCGGTGTACAGCAGGCCGTCGAGATGGTCGATCTCGTGGTGGATGAGGCGGGCGAGACCGCGCTCGTACACGGTGGTGACGGTCTCGCCGGTCAGGGCCATGGTCTCGACGGTGATCTTCAGGGGGCGGAGGACGAGGCCGCGGACGTCGAAGAAGCTCAGGCAGCCCTCATACTGCTCGTCCAGCTCGTCGGAGCGGTCGGTGATCTTCGGGTTGAGCAGGATGACGGCGGGTGCGTCGCCGGGCGGCTGGACGACGGCTGCGGAGCGGCCGATACCGATCTGTGGGGCGGCGATGCCCATGCCCTTGGCGAAGGGGTGGACCTGGCCGATCCGTTCCATCGCGGCGAACAGTTCGTCGGTGATGCGCTCGGCTTCGTCGTGCTCGGCGGGCAGGGTGAAGGCGCGGGCCGGTTCGGCCAGGATGCCGGCGCCGTGCTGGACGACTCCGAGGTCGCGCATCTGCTGGCTGGGCCGCACGTCAATCACCTGAAGTCCCCTTGTTCAGTGTTGTGTTCGGGCCGTGCCCGGAACCTCCACTCAAGACGGTACCGAGCGTGGAGGGCGGGCGTGGTCGTGATCCAGGTGAATTGCCTCAGTTCACCGTTGTCGCTGCGGACGGGTGGGGTCCGCAGGGGTGAGGCTTCGGCGGTCATGGAGGTCTCGGTGCCCCACACGACGGGGTCAAGGGCGGCGGGGAAGGCGAGCTGGACTTCGAGTTGTTCGGTGGGCAGGCGGACGGCCCGCTGGAACCAGTTGCCCCATTTGTCGTCGCTGACGGTGTAGGCGTACTCGATCCATACGGATTCGCCGGGGTAGAGCGGGAAGCGGCCGTGTTCGTTGTCGAACAGCAGCCAGACTTCCTTGAAGGCGTCCCGGTCGTGTTTGGCCTGCCAGCGCATCGTCTCGCCGCGGCAGGTGGCGGTGAGGTCGAGTTCGGTCCAGGTCAGCGGGTGGACTCGGTAGTGGGCGTTGGACTGCTCGGGGTCGCCTGGGTATCGGTCGACGGAGATGCGGATCAGGTAGCGGGTCACCGGTTCGTCGCCGGTGTTCCGCAGCAAACGCCTCATGGTGAGCCGGTATGAGTGGCCGTCGTACTGGAGGCGGGCGGCGTCGTGTTCGACGACGAGGGCGGAGCCGGTGGCGTACGGCTGCTCGGGCCTGCGCTGGGTCGGTGGGGCTGTGGGCTGACGCCGGGACTTCGTCCGGGCCTGCTCGTAGTCGCACCAGCGCCGCCAGATCGCCTTCCCGGCGTTCAGGTGCTCGTCGGCGAGCCGGGCGAACTCCTCGGTGGGCTTGTGGCGGCCGGACTCGACGTGGCTGACGTACGACGGGTCGAAGCCCATGGCCAGCGCTAATGCCCGCTTGGACATGCCGCGTACTTCCCGCCACCGGGCCACCTCGGCCGCGAAGTCCTCGGCCGTCTGCTCGACGGTGATCTCCTCGCTGTGCGCGTCCATCGAAGCCCCGCTCCGCGTCACTTGTTGGTGAGCATGAATGAACCGTGAGTGATCCAAGTTCATCATCCCGTCACGGCGTGCGTCGCCGTTTTCCTTCCCTCAGCGGCCCGGATCGACCCCCGGGCGGATGAGGGAGGCGACGCAACCATGCGCGTGCTGTACCTGCTCAACATCTCCAACCCCGACCGGTTGTCGGCGGATTCGGGGTGGATCTTCGCGGATCTACTGGCCCCGTCCCTGGCCGACGCCGGGGCGAAAGTGACCGTCGCGGCCCCGGCTGCGGCCGGGGATGCCCGCTGCGGTTTCCACCGGACGAAGGTGCCCGGGACGAAGTACCGGGCCCGGTTCTCGGCGGACATCGACGAGTTGGTGGCCCTGATCAGTGCGGAGAAGCCGGACGTGGTGGTGGCCAACCAGGTCGAGGAGGCCCCGGCGGTCCGCACGGCGCTGCTGGAGGTCGGATCGGACGCGCTGCTGGCCGGGTACTGCCACTACCTGCCGTTTTCGTTCGCGGGCGGCGGGCAGATGTTGCTCGACCCGTCGCTGGACGACGCGGGGCTCGGGCGGCCGGTGCTGCTGGCGTTCGCTGCGGGCCTGGCTGCGTGCGACCGGGTGATGGTCCACTCCTCCACGGCCGCCTCGTGGGTGTCGGCCGCCGCGGCCCGGATGACGGTGGACCTGGGCGACCGGCTGCGGGTGGTGCCCGCACCGCGTGACGAGCGCCTGGTCCGCGCCCCCGCCACGATCCGGCCCACGGCCGGTACGGCGATCGGTGTCTACAACCACCGGCTGTACGCGCACTACGGCACCGAGCAGTTCGTGGATCTGGCCCGCCAGCTCAGCGACTCCGGCGCCGTGCGGCTGCGGGTCATGGACCTGTTCGGCCAGCGCCGGGCCGAGCGCAAGGGCCTGGACGACAGCCCCGAGAAGATGCGCGGGAAGCTCGCCGCGCTGCCGCACGTGCAGGTTGTGTCCGATCGTGGCGTCCGCGTCCGCTACAAAAACCTGCTGGCCGGCGCCCGCTTCGGCATCGCCCCGTTCCGGCCCGGCTGCCCGTGGTCGATGAGCGTGATCGACTGCCAGGGCATGGGCCTGCCGGTCATCTCGCCCCGCCTGGGCTGGCTCGCCGAACACATCGACCCCGAGCTGTGCTTCACCACCCCGGACGAAGCCGTCGTTCTGGCCGAACGCCTCGCCACAGACGACGAGTTCCACGCCGTCCACGCCAAGCGGGCCCACGCCTCCACCGCCGACTTCACCCCCGCCCTGGTGGCCGCCCGCTACCTGGAGGCGATCTCGTGACCGGCTTCGACGCCGTCTTCCTCTCCTACAACGAGCCGATGGCCAACTCCCTGCACTCCCGGCTCCAGCGGACGCTGGGCGGCACGGTCAAGCGCCTGCACGGGGTGCATGGGATGCGGCGGGCCTACCGGCTGTGCGCCGAGGTCGTGGAGCGCGAACAGTTCTTCCTCGCCGACGGCGACTTCGCCATCGACACTGACTTCGATGTGACCACCGTCGAACCGCTGGACGAGGGCATCTCCATGCGGGTGTGGCGGGCGGTCAACCCGGTCAACGGCCTGACCTACGGCTACGGCGGCCTGAAACTGATCCGCCGCAGTGCTCTGCGGGAGATGGGCGACGCCGTGGACGTGCTCGCCGCCCTGCCCGGCCGGATCGAATTCGCCCAGCACACCGCCGGGATCACGCGGTTCAACCAGAGCCCCTTCCACGCCTGGAAGGCCGGTTTCCGCGAGTGCGCGATGCTCGCCCGCGGCAGCGAATACGGCATGGCCGACGACGACGCCCACCAGCGCGTCGATGCCTGGATGCGCAGCCACAGCGGCGAGTTCGCCGCCTACGCCGCTGCCGGGGCCACCGAGGGCGTCGCCTTCGCCCGCCAGGCCGCGCGTGACCCGCAGCAGTTCGACCACCTCAACGACCCCACCTGGCTGCGGGAGAGGTTCACCGCCGCCCACGGGGACCAGGCGGTCTCCGGATGAGGGGCCCACTCGTGCTCATCGAGCCGTACGCGAACCACCTGGGCGGGCATCACCAGCACACGCTGTCGGCCCTCGCCCAGGCCCGGCCCGGCAGCCTCGTCATCGCCCCGCACGGGATCGCCACCGAGGCGGTACGTGCCCTGCGCGAGGCGGGCGCCCGGCTGGTAACCGCACCGGCCGGTCTCCCGGCTGCCGTGCTACTGGGCGTCTCCCGCCTGGCGGCCGGGCTCTCCGCGGCCGGGCAGCGGGTCCTCCGCTCGCGCCGCTGGCCCCGCCGTCTGCGCAGGGTGCCGCACCAGATCACCCTCATCGCCCGCTGTCTGGCCGAGGCGTCCGCGCTGCGGTCCGCCCGCCGCCTGGAGCCGGGTGCCGATGCGGTGGTGATCCTGACGGCGTGCGAGGCCCTGCACGGGGCCGCAGCCCTCCTCGGCGGGCAGCCGCACCTGCGGTTCGTCCACGAGGCGGTCACGAGTGAGGACACGGTCGTGCGACTGCTGGGCCGACTCACCCGCCGAGGCGAGCAACAGGTGATCGCCGTGTACCCGACCCAGGCCGTCGGCGATCAGTGCGCTACGACCTTCGCCGACCTGCCCGCGGTGGTGGGTGCCTTCGCGGTCGACGACGGCCGCCGCCTGAGTGCTGCTGAGCGCGACGGAGGCCGGGCCGCGTTCGACATACCCGCCGCAGAGGCCGTGGTCTGCCTGGTCGGCGGCTGGTGGCCCTACAAGGACATCACCGTCGTCGACGCCGCCCTGGCCCGGCTCAAGGATCCCCTGCATCTGGTGGTCACCGGCTCTCCACTCGACGAAGCCGTCCTCACGCGGTGGCGATCCCTGCCCGGCCTGCGGGTGCACGCCGTGCCCGGCCCGGTCAGCGACGCCGTGCTACGGCTCGTGTACGCCGCCGCCGACGCCGCCCTCGTCACCCGCCGCCCCGGGACCGGCAAGGAATCCGGCCTCGTCATGGACGCCGCCCGCCTCGGTGTCCCCCTGGTCATCTCCGAACACGACGGCGCCCTCACCGCCCGCCTGCACGGCCAGCCCTGGGCCCTGTCGTTCGCCGCCGGCGACCCGGACGCCCTCGCAGACGCCCTGCACGCCGTCATCCGCCAGTCGCCTCCGCTGCCCGGACCGGAGGTTCCGAGCCTGCTCGGGATGCGGTCCGCCTCCGAGCAGGCCGACTTCCTCACCCGCACCTTCGCCCCCTTGCGCACGAAGGAGTCCTGAATGCCGAGCACGCCTCCCGCGCTGATCGCCGTCGTCGGCCCCGTCGAGCCGCCTTTGCTGACCGCCTGGGCCCGCCACTACCGGTGGTTGGGCATCGAGCGGTTCCTGCTGGCCTTCCACTTCCCCGACCACGTACCCGACCGGCAACGGCATGAGCTCCAGGCCGCGTGCCGGGAGCTGGGCATCATCCCCACCGGCACCAGCACCGGCCCGTGGCACGAGCACACCAACACCCAGCTCCGCGACGCCCTGCGGCACCGGGCCGGTCCCGGCTGGCACCTGCTTGCCGACGCCGACGAGTTCCAGCAGTACCCCGCCCCGCTGAACGAGGTGATCGCCCAGGCCGAGAGGTCCGGAAACCGTGTGGTGGGCGGTCTGATGCTCGACCGTGTCGCCGCGAGCGGACGCCTGGCCAAATGGCGGCCCGAGGGCGGTCTCGATCTGGCCTATCCCCTCGGCGGTCATCTCACTCACCGGCTCCTGCACGGCGACCCGAGAAAAATCGTCCTCGCCCGCCACGACGTCACCGTCTCCTCCGGCAACCACCGTGCTCCGGGCCACCGGCCGGACGCGGACCGCATCTGCGCGGTTCACCATTTCAAGTGGCGCTCGGGCGTCCTGGACGACCTGCGCCGCCGGGTCCAGCACTTCACTTCCGGCACCTGGCAGGAACACACCCCGGCCGTCCGCGACGAGGCCGGACGCCTGCTGGCCCACGTCGGCCAGCACGGCGGCGTGATCAACACCAGTGATCCGCGGTTCGCCTTCCGCCGGGTAAGCCTGGACCGCATGCCCTTCAGCTGGCCCTCCGAGGCCCGCAACATCTTCACCACCTGGCGTCCGCACGCCCACAGCGGCCAGGATTGACACACGACGCTTTCACGAGCGGACAGCATGTCGCGGAAGGATGACCCCGTGCCCCTCGCCGTACTCCTGGCCGGCCTCACCGGCTCCGGGAAGACCACCGTCGCCCAGGCCCTGGCCGACCGCGGCTACCTCCGGCTGTCCGTGGATGAGGAGGTCCACCGCCTCCACGGCCGATACGGCGTGGACTACCCCGAGCACACCTACTTCGAGCGGGAACGGCCCGTGGTCGAAGCGACCCGAGAGCGATTCATCAAGGAGATCGAGGCCGGGAACGACGTCGTCCTGGACCACGGCCTGTGGCGCCGTGCCGAGCGCGACGCCTGGCGGCAGGCCGCCCGCGAAGCGGGCGGCCTGCCCGTTGTGGTCTACCTGCCCGCCGACCGCGAAGAGCTGCTGCGGCGCCTGGCCGAGCGCAACGTACGCGAGGACGCCAACGCGCTGACCGTCACCCCTGAAGCTCTGGATGACTTCTTCGCCCGCTTCGACCCCCCGGCCGACGACGAGGACGTGATCGTCTACACCGGTGACCTGGACGTGCTGGTGACGGCACTCATCGAGGCCCGGGGGCGATAAAGCCGCCGGGCCTCGGTCCGGAGGTCGTCAGCTGCACGATCCGTACGGGGCCGTGCCGCCGCGGGCGGCAGGCAGGCGGCTGACGTTGCCGACTGCGGCGGCCTGTTCCCTCAGCCGCTCGATCTCCTCGTGCTGGGCGGCCAGCCGGGAGATCGCGAGGGTCTTGAAGGCCGTGAGCTCGGCGAGATCCGCGTCCCGCTCGGCGGCCCGTTCCTTCAGCTCGGCGACTTGAGCCTTCAACCGTTCGATCTGGGCTGCCCTGGGGTCCGTGACGATCCCGGCAGCCTGGGCGTCCTTCACCCGCCGTTCGAACTCCTCGGCGAGGTGCTGGTAGGGGCCTGGGCGATCTCCCTTCGGATAGAAGCCGGTACGGGTCACTCCGGCCTCGACTGCCAAGGTCTTGAGATCGCAGCCGCCGCCCGGCGGGATCGCTCCGGCCAGCAGCCGGTCCATCGCCGCTCGGATCGCCTCTTCGTTCCGGGCGCGGGTCTCTGCTGTCAGGCGTCCCATCTCAGTCCTCCGTCCCGACCGCGGTTGTCGACCCATCGCTGGCGGTGTCGATGTCCGCGAGGACCTTCTCCGCGCGGGTCAACTCGGCCTCCAGCCGGGCCCGTTCGGCCTTCTGCCCGCGCCCGAGCATCCCGATGAACACCTTGTTCTGCTCGACGGTCTTCTCCCAGACCGGGCGATGGCGGGGGTGATGGGTGGCTTGCGGGCAGCGAGCCGAGTCGCACATGCCGATCAGCGGTCGGTCTGCGGTCGGTGTCCCCGCGAGTTTCAGGCCCCTGCTTCGATGGGTGTTCCGGTCGGGGACCGAGTCTCCCCCAGCACGGAACATGCTCAGGTCAGCGCCTTGGGGCCTGCACTTCGGGATGACCCTGGAGGAGATCACTCGCGTCCTCGGCAAAGGACCGGCCGTCTCGTCCTACTCCCACCACGGCGAAGACCAGCAGCTCAACTACGCCGACTTCGCTGAGAGCGGGATCAGGGCTCTCTTTCGCGACGGCCGCCTGGGGTGCGGCGTGAACGATGCGGCGGGCTACCTCGGCCCACTCGGTGTCGGTGACGCCAGGGCATCCCCTGGCGCAGTGGGGACCGAAGCGGGGACCGAACGGAGTCGCGGTACGTTGAACATCTACACCCACCTGTGGCCCGACTCCGAGGAGCGGACCCGGGCCGCCGTCGACAAGGCGTACGCGGACCAGTCCGCCGACGCCCAGCCGCAGGTCGACGAAGCGGCGTAGCCGCTCCCCCGCGCGCTGACCGACGTCGGCACGCTGCGGACTCTGTGCGGACCGCAAAGGCCGCCCAACCCGCTCCGTCGCAGGTCAGACGGCCTTTCGTCGAACGTATTAGACGTTGAAGCGGAACTCCACCACGTCCCCGTCCTTCATGACGTAGTCCTTGCCCTCCATGCGTGCCTTGCCCTTGGCGCGGGCCTCGGCGACCGAACCGGTATCGACCAGGTCGTCGAAGGAGATGACCTCGGCCTTGATGAAGCCCTTCTGGAAGTCGGTGTGGATCACACCGGCGGCCTCGGGGGCGGTGGCGCCCTTCCTGATGGTCCAGGCGCGGGATTCCTTGGGTCCGGCGGTGAGGTAGGTCTGCAGGCCGAGGGTGGCGAAGCCGACGCGGGCGAGGGTGGCGAGGCCGGGCTCGTGCTGGCCGACGGACTCCAGCAGTTCCAGCGCCTCCTCCTCGTCGAGTTCGGCGAGGTCGGCCTCCAGCTTGGCGTTGAGGAAGATGGCCTCGGCGGGGGCGACCAGGGCGCGCTGCTCGTTCTTGAAGTCCTCGTCGGTCAGCTCGTCCTCGTCGACGTTGAAGACGTAGAGGAACGGCTTGGTGGTGAGCAGGTGCAGGTCGTGCAGGGGCTCGGCGCGCTCGCTGCCCTGGACGATGCCGTGTGTGAAGAGCGTGTCGCCCTTCTCCAGGAGTTCCTTGGCCTCCTCGACGGCCTTGACCTTGCCGGCGAGGTCCTTCTTGATCCGCGACTCCTTCTGCAGGCGCGGCAGGACCTTCTCGATGGTCTGGAGGTCGGCGAGGATCAGCTCGGTGTTGATCGTCTCGATGTCACTGCGGGGGGACACCTTGCCGTCGACGTGGACGACGTTCTCGTCCTGGAAGGCGCGGATGACCTGGCAGATCGCGTCGGACTCGCGGATGTTCGCCAGGAACTTGTTGCCCAGGCCCTCGCCCTCGGAGGCGCCGCGCACGATGCCGGCGATGTCGACGAAGTCGACGGTCGCCGGAAGGACCCGCTCGGAGGAGAAGATTCCGGCCAGTTTCGGAAGGCGGGCGTCCGGGACGCCGACCACGCCGACGTTGGGCTCGATCGTGGCGAACGGGTAGTTGGCCGCCAGCACGTCGTTCTTGGTCAGGGCGTTGAACAGGGTCGACTTGCCGACGTTGGGCAGACCGACGATTCCGATCGTGAGCGACACGTTGCGACTTCCCGTACGTGAGGGTGGAGGCGGGGCGGCGGGCCCGGGTGGGCCGATCCACCAGTCTACGGGGTGCCCGACCGCCCCCCGGCGGTCGTCTCGAACGCTTGGCCAAGCTCCGGCCAACGGCGTGTCCGAGCAGTGATTCGGCACATAAACCGACCTAAGTTGGTCCAATGGAGCAGGACCAGCACGGGGCGCGACCCTCTCAGCACGGACCGCGACGGCGCACACCGTCCTCGGCGCTGCCGCCGCAGGCGCGCGGCACCGGTGACGCCCGCCCGCTCCGGCCCTCCCGGAACCCCCGACCGGCTCCGCCCCGGGCGCGCGGGTCCCGTCCGCCGGGGCCGCGGGGCGGGAACCCGGACGGCGCCGCCGGACCGCACCGTCCGGCGGCGGGGCGTACCGCGGCCGTGCCGGTCCGGCGGCTGCCCAACCCGCGGCTGACCGGGCTGGGCGGGGGGCTTTTCTGCGGGGCCGTCATGGTCGCCCTCGGCAGCCTGGACCGGCTGCTGCTCGGGCCCTCCCTGACGGTGTACGGGGTGCTGTTCCTGCCGGTGTGCGCGCTGACGGCGCTGTGGATGCGCAAGGGCGACCTGGTGTCCGCGCCCGTGGTGGTGCCGATCGCGTTCGCGGCGGGCATGGTCGCCGTGGCGGACGGCCAGGGCGTCGGCGGGCGGCTGATGGGCCTGGTCACGGCGCTGGCCACGCAGGCCGGGTGGCTCTACGGGGGGACGCTGGTAGCCGGGGGGATCGCGACGGTGCGCAAGCTCCGGATGATGGGCCGACGGCGCCTCGCGCAGCGCCGGTAGCGCTGACGCCCGCCGGACGGGCACGCCTCGCCGGACGGACACGCCTCACCGGGCGGGCACGCCTCGCCGGGCGGCAAGCCGTCGTGCGGGCACCCGCGGTCGGCCGGCACCGAGCCCGGGACGGTGCGCACCGACCACCGGGACCGGAGCGCACCGGCACCGGAGCGAGGCGCCGGTGCCGGTGCGGGTGTACCGGCACCGGCACCGGCGGGGTGGGCCGGCTAGTGTCCCGCCGCGTGCATCGCCGCGCCGACGATGCCGGCATTGTTCTGGAGCTCGGCCGGGACGATCTCCGCCCTGATGCCGTCGATGTGGGGCAGGAACTTGTGGGCCTTGCGGCTGACGCCGCCGCCGATGATGAACAGCTCCGGGGAGAACAGCATCTCCACGTGGGCGAGGTACTTGCCGACCCGGTGGGCCCAGTGCTCCCACGACAGGTCGTGGTCCTCCTTGGCCTTGCTGGAGGCCTTCTTCTCCGCGTCGTGGCCGTGCAGCTCCAGATGCCCCAGCTCGGTGTTGGGGACCAGGACGCCGTCGGTGAAGACGGCACTGCCGATGCCGGTGCCGAAGGTGAGCAGGATGACCGTGCCGTGGCGGCCCTTGCCGGCGCCGAAGTGCATCTCGGCGACGCCGGCCGCGTCGGCGTCGTTGACCACCGTCACCGGCATGCCGCCGAGCCGCTCGCCGAACAGGGCGCGGGCGTCGGTGTCGACCCAGCCCGGGTCGACGTTGGCCGCCGTACGCACGGTGGCGCCGTCGGTGACGACGCCGGGGAAGGTGAGGCCGACCGGGCCCGTCCAGCCGAAGTGCTCGACGACCTCCCGTACGCCGTCCGCCACCCGGTCCGGTGTCGCGGGTTGCGGGGTGAGCACCTTGCGGCGCTCCTCGGAGAGATCGCCCCTGTCCAGGTCCACCGGGGCGCCCTTGATCCCCGATCCGCCGATGTCCACGCCGAAGATCTGCATGGCTCCACGTTACGACGGACGACTGACCGTCACGCCCGGTCGGGTCCGGTGGTGTCGGCGGTGCCCGTGCCGCCGCGCTCGGCGACCAGGGCGGTGGCCTCGTCGCGCAGGTCGCGGCGCAGCTCCTTGGGCAGCGAGAAGGTGATGGACTCCTCGGCGGCCCGGACGATCTCCACGTCGCCGTAACCGCGCTCGGCGAGCCACTCGAGCACCTGCTCGACGAGTACGTCCGGCACGGAGGCGCCGGAGGTGACGCCGACCGTCGTCACGCCGTCCAGCCACGCCTCGTCGATCTCGTCGGCGAAGTCCACGAGGTGGGCCGCGCGGGCGCCGGCCAGCTTGGCGACCTCCACCAGCCGCTTGGAGTTGGAGGAGTTGCGGGAGCCGACGACGACGACCAGGTCGGCCTCGGCGCCCATCTGCTTGACGGCGAGCTGGCGGTTCTGCGTGGCGTAGCAGATGTCGTCGCTGGGCGGGGAGAGGAGCTGCGGGAACTTGCCCTTCAGCGCGTCGACGGTCTCCATGGTCTCGTCGACCGAGAGGGTGGTCTGGGAGAGCCAGACCACCTTCGAGGGGTCGCGCACCTCGACGTTCGCGGCGTCCTCGGGGCCGTCGACGAGCTGGATGTGCTCGGGGGCCTCGCCGGAGGTGCCGATGACCTCCTCGTGGCCCTCGTGCCCGATGAGGAGGATGTCGTAGTCCTCGTTGGCGAACCGGACGGCTTCCTTGTGGACCTTCGTGACGAGCGGGCAGGTGGCGTCGATGGTGGCGAGCCGTCCGCGCCGGGCCTCCTCGTGGACGGCGGGTGCGACGCCGTGCGCGGAGAACATCACGATGTTGCCGGGCGGCACCTCCTCCGTCCGCTCGACGAAGACGGCGCCCTTCTTCTCGAGGGTCTGCACCACGTACTTGTTGTGCACGATCTCGTGCCGGACGTAGACCGGAGCACCGTACTGCTCCAGGGCCTTCTCGACGGCGATCACGGCGCGGTCCACACCCGCGCAGTAGCCACGGGGAGCGGCGAGCAGGACACGGCGGCCAGGCGAAGCAGTCATGCACCCCATCGTAAGGCCGTGCCCGGGCGCGCTCGGCGGCGCAGGGACCGCGCGCCGCGCGGGTGCGGGGAAGGGAGGGTCGGACGGTCCGGGGCCCGCGTCCGAGACCGCCTGGGACGGGGACATCCGCCTGCGGCCGCGGGGGCGGGGGCGGGGAGGGGAAGGGAAGGGGAGGGAAGGGGAGGCACCGATCCTCCCGCCCCCTCGGCGCCGGCACCGCGCTCCGGGCCGCCGCCGAAAGGTCGAGAGCCGGGCCGGAGCCTCCGGCCCGGCGGAACTCGGCCCGGCGGAACTCGGCCTGGCGGAACTCGGCCCGGCGGAACTCGGCCCGCCAGGACTCGGCCCAGGGGAGCCGGCCCGGGGACCTGGCCCGGGGCCCCGATCCGGGCGACGGTCGGCGTGGGTGGCCTGCCGGGTTGGCGGAGGGGTGCAGGGCCGCCGGACGCGGGTGCCGCCGCGGGTGCCGCCGCGCCGTGCGTTGTCGGTGGCGGCGGCTACGCTCACCGGCATGGCTGTCAACACGTCCCCGGACGCACCGCTGCCCGTCGGTGAGGTCTCCCGGCTCATCGGGGGGTGGATCGACCGGCTCGGGGCGGTGTGGGTCGAGGGGCAGATCACGCAGTTGTCGCGGCGGCCCGGCGCGGGGGTCGTGTTCCTGACGCTGCGGGACCCCTCGTACGACATCTCCGTCAGCGTCACCTGCTATCGGCAGGTGTTCGACGCCGTCGCCGATGTGATCGGGGAGGGTGCGCGGGTCGTGGTGCACGCCAAGCCGGAGTGGTACGCGCCGCGGGGGCAGTTGTCGCTGCGGGCGGCCGCGATCCGGCCGGTGGGGGTCGGTGAGCTGCTGGCGCGGTTGGAGCAGCTGAAGAAGTCACTCGCCGCGGAGGGCCTGTTCGCGCCGGAGCGGAAGAAGCGGCTGCCGTTCCTGCCGCAGTTGGTCGGACTGGTCTGCGGGCGGGCGTCGGCGGCGGAGCGGGACGTGCTGGAGAACGCCCGGCACCGCTGGCCGGCCGTCCGGTTCGAGGTGCGCAATGTCGCCGTGCAGGGCGTGCACGCCGTGCCGCAGGTGGTGCAGGCGGTCAAGGAGCTGGACGAGATCGACGCCGTGGACGTGATCGTCGTGGCCCGGGGCGGCGGCAGCGTGGAGGACCTGCTGCCGTTCTCCGACGAGCAGCTGGTGCGGGCGGTCGCCGCGTGCCGTACACCGGTGGTGTCCGCGATCGGGCACGAGCCGGACAACCCGCTGCTGGACCATGTCGCCGATCTGCGCGCCTCGACGCCGACCGACGCGGCCAAGAAGGTCGTACCGGACGTCGGCGAGGAGCTGGAGCGGGTGCGGATGCTGCGGGGCCGGGCCCGGCGCTGCGTG
Organism: Streptomyces sp. MS06; assembly: GCF_047200655.1. Classification (NCBI taxonomy): domain Bacteria; kingdom Bacillati; phylum Actinomycetota; class Actinomycetes; order Kitasatosporales; family Streptomycetaceae; genus Streptomyces; species Streptomyces sp. MS06. The sequence goes on along the minus strand of NZ_JBJZOJ010000007.1, from coordinate 94,968 downwards.
GAGGCCCACGTGCAGCGGGAGGAGCGCGGGCTGGCCCACGCGCTCGCCCGGCCCTCCATGGAGGATCCGCACCGGATGATCGACGCGCGGGCGGAGCAGGTGGACGCCCTGGTGGAGCGGTCCCGGCGGTGTCTGGGGCATCTGCTGGACCGGGCGGAGTCGGAGCTGGCGCACACGCACGCGCGGGTGGTGGCGCTCTCGCCCGCGGCGACTCTGAAGCGCGGGTACGCGGTACTGCAGCAGGCCGGCGGGCACGTGGTGCGCGATCCGGACGAGGTGTCGGCGGACGAGGCGCTGCGGGTGCGGGTCGCAGAGGGCGAGTTCACGGTGAGAGTCGATGGCTAGGGTGGGCGGATGACCGGCAGTACGGATGAGGCGCTCGGCTACGAGCAGGCGCGGGACGAGCTGATCGACGTGGTGCGGCGGCTGGAGGCCGGCGGTACCACGCTGGAGGAGTCGCTGGCCCTGTGGGAGCGCGGCGAGGAGCTGGCCCGGGTGTGCCGGCGCTGGCTGGAGGGCGCGCGGGCGCGGCTGGACAAGGCCTTGGCGGAGGAGGAAGAGGCGGCGACGGAGGAGCAGCGTCCGGAACGGCTGTGAAGGTGATCACCCGACGCGGACTTTAGTTGAAGCTTTAACCTTTCCTGTCGTACCGTCGGGGACACCAGTCAATCCGGTGCGCCGGATCCGGACGCCACGCACAGAGAAGGTCCCCGCATGCCCCTCGTTCTCGACTCCGCCGCCCAGGACCTGCTGTTCCGCGAGGCCCGCACCGCCAACGCGTTCACCGACGAGCCGGTGACCGACGCCCAGGTGCAGGCGATCTACGAGCTGGTCAAGTACGGCCCGACCGCCTTCAACCAGACGCCGCTGCGCATCACCCTGGTGCGCTCCCCCGAAGCCCGGGAGCGGCTGGTGGCGCACATGGCGGAGGGCAACCGGGCCAAGACGGCCACCGCCCCGCTGGTGGCGATCCTTTCCGCGGACAACGAGTTCCACGAGGAGCTGCCGGCCCTGTTCCCGGCCTTCCCGCAGGCCAAGGACGCGTTCTTCGCGCAACGCCCGGTCCGTGAGGCCTCCGCCGGGCTGAACGCCGCGCTCCAGGCCGCCTACTTCATCGTCGGCGTACGGGCCGCGGGCCTGGCCGCCGGCCCGATGACCGGTTTCGACGCGGAGGGAGTGCGCAAGGAGTTCCTGGACGGCGACCACACCCCGCTGATGGTCGTCAACATCGGCCGGCCGGGCGAGAACGCCTCGCACCCGCGCTCCCCCCGCCTGGCCTACGAGCAGGTCTTCACCACCGTCTGAACCGCCCGACCCGCACTCCCGTCCGCGGAACACCGAGGCCCCCGGCGTCAGCGCAGCACCGCCGGGGGCCTCGGGCACTCTCCGGACGCTCCGGCTCAGGCCGGGCCGGCCCGGCTCAGCTGAGACTAGGTGGTCAGGTCAGGTCAGGTGGTCAGGCCCGGCCAGGTGGTCGGGGCGCTTCCGCTCACGCCAGGTCGAGGGCCGCCGCCATCGCCTTCAGCTGGGTGAACGATCCGGTGCCGGCCACCACCGTGGTCGAGCCGCCGGTGCGGTCCTGGAGCACCAGGGCGTCGTAGCGGCCGCCGCTGCAGCGGATCCAGGTGCGGCCGCCGATCTCCTCCGTGGTGTCCGTCGGCTTCCCGCCCTGGCTCGCCTCGTCGATGAACACGGCGCGCTTCTGAGTGGACTGCTCGATCGTCACGTACTGCCCGTCGGGGGCCTGGAAGCCGAGGTGCCAGGCGTCGAAGTCGTCGCCGCGGAAGCGCACGGAGGTCGCCTTCCAGGCCTCCGGCAGCCCCTCGGGCGCGGCCACCGGGTACGAGGCCGCGCGACGCGCCGTGAGCAGCTCGACGCGGTAGTCGACGCGCTTGAGGTCCGGGGCGTGGTCGTCGTGCGGGATGAAGAGGTACACCACCGTCGCCGCGACCACGATCAGCGCCAGGGAGAGGACCATGTCCCGGACTGTCTTCTGCTTGCCGTTCGAACCTGCCACGCCCCCTATCGTCGCAGGTGCCCGGTCCGCTCATCCGTGGGGTCCCCTGCTCATCCAGTCGGACTGGCGATAGAGTCGGGAGCACACCCTCATCCGGCCGTCGCCGTATCAGAAAGGTGCGCTCCGATGACCGAGCACCATCACTTGCCGTCCGAGCTGGACGTTCCGTCCGAGGCTCCCGACCGCAACCTCGCCCTGGAGCTCGTCCGGGTGACCGAAGCCGCGGCGATGGCCGCGGGCCGCTGGGTAGGGCGCGGCGACAAGAACGGCGCCGACGGTGCCGCCGTGCGCGCCATGCGCACCCTCGTCTCGACCGTGTCGATGAACGGTGTCGTCGTCATCGGCGAGGGCGAGAAGGACGAGGCACCGATGCTCTTCAACGGGGAGCAGGTCGGTGACGGGACCGGCCCCGAGTGCGACATCGCCGTCGACCCGATCGACGGCACCACGCTGACCGCCAAGGGCATGTCCAACGCGATCGCCGTGCTGGCCGCCGCCGAGCGCGGGTCGATGTTCGACCCGTCCGCCGTCTTCTACATGGACAAGCTGGTCACCGGGCCGGAGGCCGCCGACTTCGTCGACATCGACGCGCCGGTGGAAGTCAACATCCGCCGGATCGCGAAGGCCAAGCGGTCCACGGTGGAGGACGTCACCGTGGTGATCCTGGACCGGCCCCGCCACCACCGGCTGATCGAGGACGTCCGGGAGGCCGGCGCCCGCATCAAGCTGATCTCCGACGGAGACGTGGCCGGATCGATCTACGCCCTGCGCGAGGGCACCGGCGTCGACCTGCTGCTCGGCATCGGCGGCACCCCCGAGGGCATCATCTCGGCGTGCGCGGTGAAGTGCCTGGGCGGCACCATCCAGGGCAAGCTGTGGCCGAAGGACGACGCGGAGCGGCAGCGGGCCGTGGACGCCGGGCACGATCTGGACCGCGTGCTGACCACCGACGACCTGGTCGAGGGCGACAACGTCTTCTTCGTCGCGACCGGCATCACCGACGGTGAGCTGCTGCGGGGCGTGCGCTACGGCTCCGAGACGGCACTGACCGAGTCGATCGTGATGCGGTCGAGGTCCGGCACGGTCCGGCGGATCGACTCCGAGCACCGGCTGAGCAAGCTGCGCGCCTACAGCGCGATCGACTTCGACCGCGCGAAGTGAGGACCCGCCGGCCGCCGCAGCCGAGAGGCGCGGACCGGTCGGCCGCCGTACGCCGACGGGACGCCCCCGGTGCGGAGGGGGCGTCCCGTCGGGCGTGCCGGGCCGTCAGCCCGCCGCCGGTATCCGGTTCGCGGTGCGGGCGGCCTTCTGCAACTCCATCTCGCGACGGCGCCGCCGGGCCAGGGCCACCCGGCGCTCGGCGGCGGTGAGGCCGCCCCAGACTCCGTAGGGCTCCGGCTGCAGCAGTGCGTGCTCCCGGCATTCGATCATGACCGGGCAGCGCGCGCAGACCCGCTTGGCCGCCTCCTCCCGGGACAGCCGGGCCGCGGTGGGTTCCTTGGACGGTGCGAAGAACAGGCCGGCCTCGTCGCGCCGGCACACCGCCTCGGTGTGCCACGGTGCGTCCTGGTCCCTGTCCCGTGCCGGCACCCGCGGGGCCGGAACGGCAGCTACCTGCAGGGACGAATGCGGCGGTTGCAGCACGGTCTACTCCTGACGACGGCTTCGCGAGCGAGAGACGACGGAGCAAGGCCTACCCGCTGTACGCGCGCCTATGCACTGAGTTCCCGACCGCAGGTTCGAAAGGCCGGCGCAGGGACCCGAGGCGCGGCCCGGGACGCGACCGGGCGCCGCCCGGCGGGTCCGCGGTTCACGACCGTCAACGGTCCAGGTGTCTGCGCAAACGCTTGTCGACCTTGCGCTGCACCCGGTCGAGGATGTCCGCGACGCGCCGGCCGCGCCGGGGCCAGGCCTCCACGTTGCCCAGGACGGCCCAGCCGTCCACGTAGACGACGGGCGCGTCGGCGTCCGCCGAGTCGACCGCGTCCACCTCGAAGTTGCCGAGCACGCCGCCGCCGGACCCGCGCAGCGAGACGTTCTCCGGGACCCGGACCTCGACGTTGCCGAAGATCGAGAGCGCCTTGATCACCACCTGCTGGTACTCGAACAGCGCCTCGCTGAGGTCGAGCTCCACGCTGCCGAACACCGAGTGCGCGTGGATCCGGCGGCCGACGCGCCAGCGCCCCCGGCGGACGGCGCTGCTGAACACCGCGACCACGCGGTCGTCCGGGTCCTGCGGGACGGTACCCGGAGCCGGCCGGCGGGGCGGGGCGGCGTGCGGCGGGGCGGTCCCGCGGCCGGGGTGGGCGGCCGGCAGGTCCCGGATGAAGGCCTCCAGCTCGCCGACCGTCCTGGCGGCCAGCACCCCCTCCACCCGCTCGGCGTGCTCGGCGGCGGTCAGGCGGCCCTCGGCCAGCGCGTCCCGCAGGATGTCGGCGATGCGGTCACGGTCGGCGTCGGAGGCGCGCAGCTCGGCGGTCGGCGCGGTCTGCTTCTGAAGGTCCACGGCAGCAGCGTAGCGAAACACGATAGATCGCGACACCCCGCGCGGAGGCCGACCTCACAGTCCGGGCGCCGGCGGCACGTCCTAGGCTGGTGGGCGCTGCCAACGGAGGCCAGCCGTCGCGTCCGCGTGACCCGGGCGCGCGCGTCCGTCGAGTGAGGAATGGGCGAGATGACCCTTAGCTCCCCCCCTGTCCGCCCTGAGTTCGCGTACACCGATCTGCTCCCCATGGGGGAGGACACCACCCCGTACCGGCTGGTGACCTCCGAGGGTGTGTCCACCTTCGAGGCCGACGGGCGGACCTTCCTCAAGGTGGAGCCCGAGGCGCTGCGCAGGCTGGCCGCGGAGGCCGTCCACGACATCCAGCACTACCTGCGCCCGGCCCACCTGGCGCAGCTGCGCCGCATCATCGACGACCCGGAGGCCAGTGCGAACGACAAGTTCGTCGCCCTGGACCTGCTGAAGAACGCGAACATCGCGGCGGCGGGCGTGCTGCCCATGTGCCAGGACACCGGCACCGCGATCGTCATGGGCAAGCGCGGTCAGAACGTGCTGACCGGGGGCGGCGACGAGGAGGCCCTCTCGCACGGCATCCACGACGCGTACACCAGGCTCAACCTGCGCTACTCGCAGATGGCCCCGCTGACCATGTGGGAGGAGCGGAACACCGGGTCCAACCTCCCCGCGCAGATCGAGCTGTACGCGACCGACGGCGGCGCCTACAAGTTCCTGTTCATGGCGAAGGGCGGCGGCAGCGCCAACAAGTCCTTCCTCTACCAGGAGACCAAGGCGGTCCTGAACGAGGCCTCCATGATGAGGTTCCTGGAGGAGAAGATCCGTTCGCTGGGCACCGCGGCCTGCCCGCCGTACCACCTGGCGATCGTCGTCGGCGGCACCTCCGCCGAGTACGCGCTGAAGACCGCGAAGTACGCCTCCGCGCACTACCTGGACGAGATCCCGGGCGAGGGTTCGCCGCTCGGGCACGGCTTCCGCGACCGGGAGCTGGAGGAGAAGGTCTTCGAGCTGACCCAGAAGATCGGCATCGGCGCGCAGTTCGGCGGCAAGTACTTCTGCCACGACGTCCGCGTGGTCCGCCTGCCGCGGCACGGCGCCTCCTGCCCCGTCGCGATCGCGGTGTCCTGCTCGGCCGACCGCCAGGCCGTCGCGAAGATCACCGCCGAGGGCGTCTTCCTGGAGCAGTTGGAGACCGACCCGGCGCGGTTTCTCCCGGACACCACGGAGGAGCACCTCGACGCCGGGGGCGACGTCGTCCGCGTCGACCTGAACCAGCCCATGGAGGCGATCCTCGCCGAGCTGACCAGGCACCCGGTCAAGACGCGCCTGTCGCTCACCGGCCCGCTCGTCGTCGCCCGCGACATCGCGCACGCCAAGATCAAGGAGCGGCTGGACGCGGGCGAGGAGATGCCGCAGTACCTCAGGGACCACCCGGTGTACTACGCGGGCCCCGCGAAGACGCCCGAGGGCTACGCCTCGGGGTCCTTCGGCCCGACGACCGCCGGCCGGATGGACGGCTACGTCGAGCAGTTCCAGGCCGCCGGGGGCTCCCGGGTGATGCTCGCCAAGGGCAACCGCAGCAAGCAGGTGACCGACGCGTGCGCCGCGCACGGCGGCTTCTACCTCGGCTCCATCGGCGGCCCGGCGGCCCGCCTCGCCCAGGACTGCATCAAGAAGGTCGAGGTGCTGGAGTACGAGGAGCTGGGCATGGAGGCCGTCTGGCGGATCGAGGTGGAGGACTTCCCGGCGTTCGTCGTCGTCGACGACAAGGGCAACGACTTCTTCCAGGACCCGGCCCCGCAGCCGACGTTCACCTCGATCCCGGTGCGCGGCCCCGGCCTCTCCTGACCGGTCCCCGCCGGGCGCGGCAGCCCGCGACGACCTGAGGGCGGGCGCGGCGAAGCCGCACCCGGGCCCGCACGAAGCCCCCGGCCCGCGCCGGGGGCTTCGTGCGGTGCGCGGCCGACACCGGAGCCCCGGGCGCCCCCGGACCCGAGGGACGCCGCCGGCTGTGATCCAGGCCCCGGTTCCGGTCCGGCCCCGTCCCCATCCAGGTCCCGGTCCCGGCCGGCCGACTCGCCCCGCCGCGGGCCCGTCCCGGGAACAGCCGCCGCGTCCGGGACGCTGTGACGGACGGAGGTGATCGGCAGTGGCCGACGAACAGCAGAGCTATCGCATCGAGCACGACTCCATGGGCGAGGTCCGCGTACCGGCGGAGGCCAAGTGGCGGGCGCAGACCCAGCGGGCGATCGAGAACTTCCCGGTCTCCGGGCAGCGCATCGAGCGGGCGCACATCGAGGCACTGGCCCGGATCAAGGGGGCCGCGGCGAAGGCCAACGCCGAACTGGGCGTGCTCGACCGGGAGGTGGCCGCGGCGATCCGGGAGGCGTCGGCCGAGGTCGCCGAGGGCCGGTGGGACGCGCACTTCCCGGTCGACGTCTTCCAGACCGGGTCCGGCACCTCCTCCAACATGAACGCCAACGAGGTGATCGCGACCCTGGCCGGCGAGCGGCTGGGGCGGGACGTGCACCCCAACGACCACGTCAACGCCTCGCAGTCGTCCAACGACGTGTTCCCGTCCTCCCTGCACATCGCCGCCACCGCCGCCGTCACCCGGGACCTGGTCCCGGCGCTGCGCCGTCTGGCCGGTGCCCTGAGCCGCAAGGCGGAGGAGTTCGCCGACGTGGTGAAGTCGGGGCGCACCCACCTCATGGACGCCACGCCCGTCACGCTCGGGCAGGAGTTCGCCGGGTACGCGGCGCAGGTCCGGTACGGCGTGGAGCGGCTGGAGGCCTCCCTGCCCCGGCTCGCCGAACTGCCGCTGGGCGGAACGGCCGTCGGCACCGGGATCAACACGCCCCCCGGGTTTCCGGCCGCCGTGATCGCCGAGCTCGTCCGGGAGACCGGCCTGCCGCTCACCGAGGCGCGGGACCACTTCGAGGCGCAGGGTGCCCGGGACGGGATCGTCGAGACCAGCGGGCAGCTGCGGGTGGTCGCCGTGTCGCTGACCAAGATCTGCAACGACCTGCGGTGGATGGCGTCCGGCCCCCGAACCGGGCTGGCCGAGATCGCGCTGCCCGATCTGCAGCCGGGCTCGTCGATCATGCCGGGGAAGGTCAACCCGGTGGTCCCGGAGGCCGTTCTCATGGTGGCCGCCCAGGTGATCGGCAACGACGCCACCGTGGCCGCGGCCGGCGCGGCGGGCACCTTCGAGCTGAACGTGATGCTGCCGGTCATCGCGAAGAACGTGCTGGAGTCGGTGCGGCTGCTCGCGAACGCCTCCCGGCTGCTCGCCGACCGGACCGTCGACGGGATCACCGCCGACCGGGACCGGGCCCGCGAGTACGCCGAGTCCTCGCCGTCCGTCGTCACCCCGCTGAACAGGTACCTCGGCTACGAGGAGGCCGCCAGGATCGCCAAACGGGCCCTAGCCGAGCGGACGACCATTCGGCAGGCGGTGCTCGACGGCGGTTACGTCGAGCGCGGCGAGCTGACCGCCGAGCAGCTCGACGAGGCGCTGGACGTACTGCGGATGACCCGCCCCTGACCGGACGCCCCGACGGCCCGACCACCTGCCGCCCGGGCTGCCCGGAGGGTCGACCGGAGGTCCACCACCCCGGGCCCGGCGTGCCCGGCCGACCGGGGCCCCAACGGTCCGGCGCCCGATACCCGCACCGCCCGCCCGGCCGAGTCGGCCACCGCACCGGCCCGGGGCCCGCCGCCCCGCGCACGCCGACCCCGACGGGACCGGCCCCGCGCACGCCGACCCCGGGCGGACCGGCCCCGCGCACGGCAGCCCCGGACAGGCCGCCACACAGCGCCCCCGGGACGGCCGGGCACCCGCGCAGCGCCCCCGGACGGACCCGCGCCGCGCGGGTCGTGACGCGCGCCGCAGCGTCGTGTGCCCGGGGCACCTAAAATCCGCGCATGACGGACGGCGATGCGGTGGGTGCGAACGGCGATGCGGGTGCGGAGGCCGGGACGGCCGGGTGGTGGGCGCCCGGGAGTCAGGTCCTGTGGCGGTACCGGGAGAACGCGGGCGAGCGCTTCCACATCGCCCGCCCGGTGACCGTCGTCCGGGACGACGCGGAGCTGCTCGCCGTCTGGATGGCTCCAGGCACCGAGTGCGTGAAGCCGGTGCTCGCCGACGGCACGCCGGTGCACGAGGAGCCCCTGCACTCCCGCTACACCAAGCCGCGCACGGTGCGCCGCGACCGGTGGTTCGGCACCGGTGTGCTGAAGCTGGCCGCCCCGGGGCAGCCGTGGTCGGTGTGGCTGTTCTGGGAGCCGGGCTGGCAGTTCAAGAACTGGTACGTCAACCTGGAGCAGCCGCTGACCCGGTGGGCCGGCGGAGTGGACTCCGAGGACCATTTCCTGGACATCTCGGTTCACGCGGACCGCAGTTGGCACTGGCGGGACGAGGACGAGTTCGCGCAGGCCCAGCGGGACGGGCTGGTCGGCGCCGACCTCGCCGAGCGGGTCGGCCGGGCCGGGCGGCGGGCCGTGGAGGTGATCCGCGCCTGGGGGCCGCCGTTCTCCGACGGCTGGGAGCACTGGCGCCCGGATCCCGCCTGGCCGGTGCCCGCACTGCCGGACGACTGGGACCGCGCACCCGCACACGTGTCCTCATGAGACCCTTGATGTGCCCCCGGGCGTGAAACGTAGGATCGTCCTCCGCAAGGACGCACGGCAGCAACTCCCGGAGCGGGCGCCGAGTCTGACCTGATGTCACCGAGGGGCGGCAGGACGTGAGCGAGGGGTACGAGGTCAACGGCCGTCCGGCCGGCCGCCACCGGTGCGCCGGTGGCGGAGGAACGAGCTGCGACCACACCGGAATTCCGTTCCCAGGGCACGTATCGCGGGTATCGGGACTTCGGCGGGCCGAACTCCACGCACGGCGCGCAGCCCCGGACGGACGGACTCGACACGCGTGACGGAGCACCCCATCTCCTACGGACGCCCCCAGCCGGGCGTCGAACCCACGGACCCCCGCGGGCCGCTCCTGCGTACCCCCGCACCCGACGCACCGGCGTTCCCCTCCCCCGTCCAGGCCCGCGGCGGTGAGGTCCCGCCGTCCGGGCCGGCGCCGGACACGGCGGCGCCGCGCGGGAAGGACGCGCCCGACGTGGACACCGGACCCGAGCACGCCCAGCCGCCCGGCACGCCCGCGGCGCGGACGCAGCCACACGTGCAGGAGCACCGTCCGCGGCCCGCACCGGAGGTCATCCCGGCGCAGCCGGACGCCGGCGGCCAGGCGCGCCCGGACGGGGCGCCCGGCGGACAGGAGCGGCGCACCGGGCAGCAGCCGGCGCCGGGGCGGCCGACGCCGATGCGGCGGGACGGCGACCGGCTGCGGTTCGTCGGTGCGGCCACCCGGCGGATCGCCCGCGGCCTGGACCTGGACGAGATCGTGATGGGGCTGTGCCGGGCCACCGTGCCCACCTTCGCCGACACGATCCTGGTCTATCTGCGGGATCCGCTGCCGGTCGGCGACGAGCGGCCGGCCGGTCCGCTGCTGCTGCGGCTGCGGCGGACCGACCGGATACCCGTCGACCGGGACACCGAGGGGGGCGGTTTCGCGCCGCTGCCGCAGCCGGCTCCGGACCCGGGCGAGCCGACCGATCTGTCCGCGATCACCGCGGAGCAGTGCGAGGTGCGGCCCGGCGGTGCGCTCGCCGAGGTGCTGCGCGGGGTGCGCCCGGTGTTCGCCGACGGGCCCGACGCGCGGGCCGCCCTGCCGGAACTGCTGGGCGCGGGCAGCGAGTCGGCCGTACCGGGCGGGCAGCGCACCATCCTCGCGCCGCTGCGCGGCCGGCGTCGGGTGATCGGTGCCGCGGTCTTCCTCCGGCGCCCGGACCGGCTCGCCTTCGACGCGGACGACCTGCTGGTGGCCGCCCAGCTTGCCACGCACAGCGCCCTCGGCATCGACAAGGCGGTGCTGTACGGGCGGGAGGCCTACATCGCGGACGAGTTGCAGCGGACCATGCTGCCGGAGACGCTGCCCCGCCCGACCGGCGTGCGGCTGGCGTCGCGCTACCTCCCGGCCGCGGAGACCGCGCGGGTGGGCGGCGACTGGTACGACGCGATCCCGCTGCCGGGCAGCCGCGTCGCCCTGGTCGTCGGCGACGTCATGGGGCACTCCATGACCTCGGCGGCGATCATGGGCCAGCTGCGTACCACCGCGCAGACGCTGGCGGGGCTGGACCTGCCGCCGCAGGAGGTGCTGCACCACCTCGACGAGCAGGCGCAGCGCCTGGGCACCGACCGCATGGCGACCTGCATGTACGCCGTGTACGACCCGGTCTCGCACCGCATCACGATCGCCAACGCGGGCCATCCGCCGCCGGTCCTGCTGCACCTGGGCGGGCGTGCGGAGGTGCTGCGGGTGCCGCCGGGCGCGCCCATCGGTGTCGGCGGCGTCGACTTCGAGGCCGTGGAGCTGGACGCGCCCGCCGGTGCCACGCTGCTGCTGTACACCGACGGGCTGGTGGAGTCGCGGCTGCGGGACGTGTGGACCGGGATAGAGCAGTTGCGGGAGAAGCTCGCCGCGACCGCGCAGCTGACCGGGCCGGACCATCCGCCGCCGCTGGAGGCGCTGTGCGACGAGGTGCTGGACATGCTCGGGCCGGGCGACCGGGACGACGACATCGCGCTGCTCGCCGCCCGCTTCGACGGGATCGCGCCGAGTGATGTGGCGTACTGGTTCCTGGAGCCGGAGGAGACCGCTCCCGGCCGGGCCCGTCGGCTGGCCCGGCGGGCGCTGGCCCGCTGGGGCCTGGAGGACCTCAGCGACTCGGTGGAACTGCTGGTCAGCGAGGTGGTGACGAACGCCGTGCGGTACGCGTCCCGGCCGGTCACCCTGCGCCTGCTCCGTACCGACGTGCTGCGCTGCGAGGTCGGCGACGACGTGCCGCAGCTGCCGCGGCTGCGGCAGGCGCGCGCCACCGACGAGGGCGGGCGCGGGCTGTACCTGGTGAACAAGATGGCCCGGCGCTGGGGGGCGACCCGGCTGAGCACGGGCAAGGTGGTGTGGTTCGAGCTGCACCGGTCCTGAGCGGCCGGCCGGCGGGGTTGGGGGCGGCTCCCCGGGCCGCCGCCCGGCCGGTGGCCTGACGGGCGGTGACCGCCCGGGTGGCGGAGAGGGGAGGGGCGCCCGGACCGGGCGCCCCTCCCCCGCGCTCACTGGGTGCCGCCGCCGCCGAGCGGGTTCGCCGGGCTCTGCTGCGGTGAGCCGGACGGTGAGCCGGACGGCTGGCCGGGCGACTCAGAGGGGGTCCCGGACGGGGTCTGGCTGGGCGACTCGGTCTGCGAGGGCGACTGGGACGGCTCCTCGGTGGGCGAGGGCTGCTGGGTGGGCGACTCGGTCTGCGAGGGCGACTGGGACGGCTCCCCGGTGTCCGAGGGGGACTCGGACGGGGTCGGCGTGTCGGCCGGCTCCACCGCGGCGCCCTGCTTGGTCTCCAGGTCGAACTCGGTGACCTTCTTCTGCACGCCGAACATGTACTCGGCCCAGATCTTCGCCGGGACGTCGCCGCCGTTGATGCGCGGCTTGCCGAGCACCTTGTGCAGCGAGACGTGCCCGTACGGGGGCTTCGGCATCTCGCCGAAGACGCCGACCGCGGTGACCAGTCCGGGCGTGTAGCCGCTGAACCAGGCCGTGACGTTGTTCTCGGCGGTGCCGGTCTTGCCGGCGACCTTCTGGCCGTGGCGCTCGGGGTTGTTGCGCACCGACCCGCGGGCGGTGCCGTCGTCGACCACGCCGGTGAGCACGGAGGTGACGGTGTCGGCCGCCTCGCGGCTGATGACCTGGTCGCCTATCGGGTCGGGCAGGTCCAGGGTGCCCTTGTTCCACTGGACGTCCTTGACGACGGCCGGGGTGACCTTCTTGCCGTGGTTGTCGAGGGTGGCGTAGACCCCGGCCATCTGCAGCGGGCTGGCGCCCATGGTGCCGAGCGTCTGGGCCGGCACCGGCTGCAGTTTCTTGGTGTCCATGCCGAGCTTCTCGCCGGTCGCGAGCACCTTGCTCATGCCGACGTCGACGCCGAGCTGCGCGAAGACGGAGTTGACGGAGTAGTTCATCGCCGTCTGCACGGTGATGTCGCCGAAGTCGGTGTCGTCCTCGTTCTGCGGGGCGAAGCCGACCTTGCGGCCGTGGTCGACCACCTGCCGCCGGCTGGTGCCGTCGTAGTAGGTGTCGGCTCTGATCGGCTCCCCGTCCTGGGTCTCGGCGCCCTGGTCGAGAGCGGCGGCGAGGACGACCGGCTTGAAAGTGGAGGCGGGCTGGAAGTCGGTGCGGGTGGCGTTGTTGGTGTAGTGGTCGAAGTAGTCCTTGCCGCCGTACATCGCGACGACCGCGCCCGTCTTCGGGTCCACCGAGACGGCGCCCGCCTGGGCCTTCTGGTCGTCGGGCCGCTTGGCGTCCAGCTTGCCGGTCAGCTGGTCCTTCGCGGCCTTCTCCAGCGCCGCCTGCTTCTTGCGGTCGATGTTGAGGGTGATGGTCCAGCCGCCGCGGCCGACGAGGTCCTCGGCCTGCTTCTTGTTCTCGGCGACGCCCTGCGCGACGAGCTGCCGCTCCAGTTCCTGGTTGGCCGCCTCCACCAGGTAGCCCTTCTGCCCGCCGAGGCCGGGGGCCGGCTTGGGCTTCTGGGGTTCGGGGAACTTCATGGCGTCGCGGTCGGCCTTGTCCAGCCAGCCCTCCTCGACCATGTTGTCCAGGACGTAGTTCCACCGCGCGGTGACCAGCTTCCGGCCCTCGGCGGAGGCGACCGCCCAGTCGTACTGGCTGGGCGCCTGGAGCAGCGCGGCGAGGTAGGCGCCCTGCGCCACGGTGAGCTTGTCGGCGTCGACGCCGTAGTAGGCCTGGGCGGCGGCCTGGATCCCGTAGGCGTTGCGGCCGTAGTAGCTGGTGTTGATGTACCCGGCCAGGATGTAGTCCTTGGACTTCTCGCGGTCCAGTTTCAGCGAGATGACCAGTTCCCGCAGCTTGCGGGTGACCGTCTGCTCCTGGGTCAGGTAGTAGTTCTTGACGTACTGCTGGGTGATGGTCGAGCCGCCCTGCGCGCCCTTGCCGGAGAGCGTGTTGAGCAGGCCTCGCGCGGTGCCCTTGAGGTCGACGCCGTTGTCCTTGTAGAAGGTCTTGTTCTCGGCGGCGACGAAGGTGTACTGGACCTTCTTCGGCACGTGGGAGAGGTCGACGAGTTCGCGGTTGACCTTGCCCTGGCGGGACATGACGGTGCCGTCGCTGTACTTGTAGATGTTGCTCTGGCGGGTGGCGTCGGCATTCCCCTCGGGGATGTCGATCATCATGTAGAGCACGACGAAGGCGCCGATGCCGAGCAGGCACAGCCCGAGGAAGGTGCCGAGGATCTTCTTCCAGGTGAACAGCCGGCGTATGCCGCTCTTGCCACCGCCGGCCGCGCCCGACGAGCGGCGGCGCCCGGGTGCCGCGCGGCGGCCACCGCGCTGTCGCGCTCGTCTCTCTTCCGCTCGTCCCATGGCTCCGTCTTCTCCGCTTCGTTCTCGGCCGTCACACAGGTTCCGGGCTCAGGTCAGCTCAGAAAGCTAACACCCTGGTATGTGACAAAGGGCGTCCGATCCGCTCTTTTGCGGACGTGACAATGAGCACCCCCGCCATGGGAACCGACGAGCGGGAGGCGCGGAGGGTTGCCTCGTACCGGAAAAGCGCCGCCGGGCCGGGCGGCCCGGCTGCCGGGCGCGGGGGAGGTCCGCGCCGCCCTCGGGCAGCGGCCGCAAGTGCCGCCCGAGCCCGGTGGGGCCCTGCGCCGGCCCGCCGGGGTTGCCGCGCCTCCCGTCACAGACCCGCCCGTCGCGGAACCCCTGTCACGGAACCGCCCGTCACGGACCGGCCTGTCACGGACCGGTCTGTCACGGAACCGTGACGATCGGCTCCCACCTGGGCCGGAGCACCCCGCGCCACGCCCTCTGCACTCCATGTATACACACCGGGTATACACCGCGTGTAGAGTCGTCGGCATGTCCATCGGTCACACCCTTCTGGGACTCCTGGAGTCCGGCCCCCGCCACGGCTACGACCTGAAGCGGGCCTTCGACGAGAAGTTCGGCCACGACCGGCCGCTGCACTACGGCCAGGTCTATTCGACGATGTCCCGCCTGCTGAGGAACGGGCTCGTGGAGGTCGACGGCATCGAGTCCGGCGGCGGCCCCGAACGCAAGCGGTACGCCATCACCGAGGCCGGCGTCACCGACGTCGAACGCTGGCTCGGCACCCCGGAGAAGCCCGAGCCGTACCTCCAGTCCACGCTGTACACCAAGGTCGTCCTGGCCCTGCTCACCCACCGCGACGCGACCGGCGTCCTGGACGCGCAGCGCGCCGAGCACCTGCGCAGCATGCGCGTCCTCACCGACCGCAAGCGCCGGGGGGACCTCGCCGACCAACTCATCTGCGACCACGCCCTGTTCCACCTGGAGGCCGACCTGCGGTGGCTGGAACTGGCCGCCGCCCGGCTGGAGAAGCTCCGTCAGGCGGTGGTGTCCGCATGACCGCCCCCGCCGGCTCCCTCCTCGAGGCCCGCGGCCTGCGCAAGGCCTACGGTCCCACCGTCGCCCTCGACGGCGCCGACTTCTCCATCCACCCCGGCGAGATCGTCGCCGTCATGGGCCCCTCCGGCTCCGGCAAGTCGACCCTGCTCCACTGCCTCGCCGGCATCGTCCCGCCGGACGAGGGGTCCATCACCTACGACGGGCGGGAACTGGCCGCACTGGACGACGCCGGTCGCAGTGCGCTGCGCCGCTCCGAGTTCGGGTTCGTGTTCCAGTTCGGCCAGTTGGTGCCCGAACTGACCTGTGTGGAGAACGTGGCCCTGCCGCTGCGGCTGAACGGCACCGCCCGCAGGGAGGCCGAACGGGCCGCGCTGTCCTGGATGGAGCGGCTGGAGGTCGACGACGTGCGCGGCAAGCGCCCCGGCGAGGTGTCCGGCGGGCAGGGCCAGCGGGTCGCGGTCGCTCGCTCTCTCGTCACCGACCCCCGGGTCGTCTTCGCCGACGAGCCCACCGGGGCGCTCGACTCCCTCAACGGCGAACGCGTGATGGAACTGCTGACCGACGCCGCCCGCTCGGCCGACGCCGCGGTGGTCCTCGTCACCCACGAGGCGCGGGTGGCGGCCTACTCCGACCGCGAGATCGTCGTGCGGGACGGCCGGTCCCGGGACATGGAGCAGTTCGTATGAGCACGGCACGGCAGTGGGCCGGCGATCTGGCGATGGGGATGCGGTTCGCCTTCGGCGGCGGGCGCGAGGGCTGGACCCGGGCCCTGCTGACCGCCGTCGGCGTCGGACTGGGCGTGACGCTGCTGCTGCTGGCCGCCGCGGTCCCGCACGCGCTCTCGGCGCGGCACCACCGCGAGGAGGCACGCGCGGACCACACCTTCGGCCAGCCCGACCGGCCCAGGGCCGACAACACGCTCATCGTCGCCGACGCCAACACCACGTACGGCGAACTGAGCGTGGGCGGGCGCCTGCTGGAGGCGGAGGGCCCGCGGGCGCCGCGGCCGCCCGGCGTGGACCGGCTTCCGGCACCCGGGGAGATGGTCGTCTCCCCCGCGCTGAAGGACCTGCTCGCCTCGGACGGCGGAGCGCTGCTGCGGCCCCGGCTGCCGTACCGCATCACCGGCACGATCACCGAGCAGGGTCTGACCGGCCCGAACGAGCTGGTCTTCTACGCGGGCGCCGACGACCTCGCCCCGCGCATCGACCACGACTCGGTCGCCCGCATCACCGCCTTCGGCGAACCGGTCACCAGGATCCGGGAACGCCTCGACCCGGTGCTGCTGCTGCTGATCCTGGTCGTGTTCACGGTGCTGCTGATGCCGGTGGCCGTGTTCATCGCGGCCGCCGTCCGGTTCGGCGGCGAACGGCGCGACCGGCGGCTCGCCGCGCTGCGGCTGGTCGGCTCCGACACCCGGATGACCCGGCGGATCGCGGCCGGCGAGGCGCTCGGCGGCTCCCTGCTCGGACTGGTGCTCGGCGCGGGGTTCTTCCTGGCCGCCCGTCAGGTGGCCGGGCACGTCCAGGTGCTGGACGTGAGCGTCTTCCCCAGCGACCTCGATCCGTCCCCGCTGCTCGCCGCGGTGGTGGCACTCGCGGTGCCGGCCGCCTCGGTGCTGGTCACCCTGTTCGCCCTGCGCGGTGTGGTGATCGAGCCGCTGGGCGTGGTGCGGACCGCGAGGCCCGCCCGCCGCCGGCTGTGGTGGCGGCTGCTGCTCCCGCTCGGCGGCCTGGCGCTGCTCTACCCGATGATCGGCAAGGGCCGCGACCACGGCACGTTCAACCAGTACCTGGTGATCGGTGGTGTCCTGCTGCTGCTGGTCGGGGTGACCGCCCTGCTGCCGTGGATCGTGGAAGCGGTCGTCGCCAGGCTCGGCGCCGGCGGGGTCTCCTGGCAGCTCGCCGTGCGACGCCTGCAGTTGAGCAGCGGTACGGCGGCCCGCTCGGTCAACGGCATCGCGGTCGCGGTGGCCGGGGCGATCGCGCTGCAGATGCTGTTCTCCGGAGTGCAGGGCGACTACACCGAGCCCACGGGCAAGGACCTGCGGCGGGCGCAGATGCAGGTCGGCATCGGCGACGGAAGCCGCCTGCCGGAAGCGGCGGAGAAGCTGAACGCGACCCGGGGTGTACGCGCGGCGATCGAGCTGACCAGCCTGTCCCTGGGAGACGGGCCGAAGAACCCCGGGTCGAGCGCCGAACTCACCGTCGGCGGCTGCGCGGCCCTGCGGGAGGTCGCCACGCTGCCCTCCTGCCGCGCCGGAGACGTCTTCGCGGTGACCGGCGCCGACCACGAAATGCGGAGCCCGGCGCCCGGGCCGGGCGACACCCTGTACATCGACCCCTCCTACGAGGGCTCACCCGGCCTGCGGGTCGCCTGGAGGGTCCCCTCGGACGTCAAGCACGCCGTCTCCGTGAAGGGTCTGTTCGGCTACCGGCGGGGCGGCTTCCTGATGACGCCGCAGGCGCTTCCGCGCAGCGCGGCCCCGGCCGGGCACACGCAGATCTACCTGCGGCTGGACCGGTCGGTGCCGGACGCACCGGAGTACGTGCGCAACACCGCGGCCCGCCTCGACCCGCTCGCGCAGGTGGTGACCTGGACGGTCACCCGCGAGTCGCACCGCTTCGCCTCCATCCGCACCGGCCTGTTCGTGGGCGCCGCCTGCGTGCTGGCACTGATCGGGGTGAGCCTGCTGGTCTCCCAGCTGGAGCAGTTGCGGGACCGCAGGAAGCTGCTGTCGTCCCTGGTCGCCTTCGGCACCCGGCGGCGCACGCTGGGCCTGTCGGTGCTGTGGCAGACCGCGGTGCCGATCGCCCTGGGCCTGCTGCTGGCCTCGGCGGTGGGACTCGCCCTCGGTGCGGTCCTGCTGCGGATGGCGGCCGCCCGGATACGGGTCGACTGGGCGAGCGTGCTCTCGATGTCCGCGATCGGCGGGGGCGTCGTGCTGGCGGTGGCCCTGCTGAGCCTGCCGCCGCTGCTGCGGCTGATGCGGCCGGACGGCCTGCGCACCGAGTGAGCACCGGGTGGGCCCCGGCCGGAACAACGGGTCCGGCCGGGGCCCCCACCGTCACAGGCTGTACTCCCGGATGACCCGGCGCACCTGGGCGAACAGCATGCCCACGTTCACCGACTTGCGGCACACCACCACGGCGACGACGTCCTGCTGCTCGTTCATCCGGACGAACAGATGGGTGACGTTCTCGCTGTTGACCAGGATCTCCTGGAAGAAGTGGCCGTCGTGGCCGTTCTGCTGGCGGCGCTCCTTCCAGAGGTCCTCGATCATCAGCACGGTGCGCCCCTGGAACAGGTCGAGGGTCGCGCCCGCCAGCAGGTCGAGGACCTCCGGCGGGTGGCTGTCGACGGTCTCGTACGCCAGCAGCATTCCGGTCGCCATGTCGACGACGCCGGAGGCGACGCAGTCGGGGGCCTCGGTGCGCAGCGACTTGACCAGGCTGGTCACCTGGTCGGAGAAGCCGGTGGCCATGCGTTTGGTGGCCATGGGGTCACACTCCTTCGGGGGATTTGACGGCGAGGATCGCCTGGATGCGGTCCACGGCCGTCCGGGTGGCGACGTGCAGCCGGTCGACGTCAAGGCCCTCGTCCCCGAGGACGACCACGAGTGCGGTGTCCCCGACGGCGTAGAAGGCGGCGCAGCCGCGGCTGCCGTAGGTGACGGTGCGGCTGAAGTTGCCGCGGCCGGTGACGCTCGCCGTACGGCGGGCCAGTCCCAGACCGGCGGCGGCGAGGGCGGCGAGCTGCTCGCGGTCGATGGACTCGGCGGTGTCGGCCGCGATGAGCATCCCGTCGGCGGCCGCCACCGCCGTGTCGGTGATGCCGGCCACCTGCTCGCGCAGGCCGCGCATCTCCTGCGCGAGGGCTTCGTGGTTCATGACGTCAGGTCTCCGATGTCTGGTCGCATCTGTTCGGGGCTGAGCCCCGGTTCCTTCAGTCCGCGGTCGGGTGCCGCAGGCGGAAGAAGTCCTTCCAGGTCGGCCCGCTCCGCCGCGGGGGGCGGACCTCGGTGATGCCGCTGCTGCCGGGCCGGCGCCGCGGCAGGGCGGCGGGTGCGGGCAGGGGCTGCCGGAGCGGGTCCGGCGTGGGTTCCCGGGGCTGTACGCCCCGGCCGTCGGCCGGCAGCAGGACCGGGACGGGCGCGGGCGCCCCGGTGCACCGCAGCAGCCCTTCACCGAGCATCCAGCCGATCTCCACGGTGACCGGGTACAGCCCGCGCCCCACGCAGAAGGCCAGGTCGCGGGCGCTTCGGCGGCCGTCGGCATGGTCGAGGAGCTCGTTTCGCAGGGTGCTGAGCCGGCTGCTCACGGACGCCTGCGATCCCGGCACGGGCCGCTCCCGGTCGGGGCGCACGGGGTGCGGCAGCTCGGTCACGGCGAGGACCTTGCGGGCGGCGTCGCCCAGCACACGCTGCGGGGGCTCGCCCAGGGCGACGGGCGCGAGGGGCTTGCTGTGCGCGACCCGTTCGCAGCCGCCGATCCGGCCCGCGACGACGGCGAAGGCCGCGTCCTGCAGCGCCATCACGCACACCAGTCCGAGCTGGGCGGTTCCCGCGTACCCGTGGGCGATCAACGCCTCGGCGGGCCAGCGCGCGCCCCGCGACTCGTCGACCAGCCGCTCCCACTGCTCGCCGGTGATCCGGCCGGAACGCAGCAGCAGCGCCTGGGGGCTGGGCGCGCCGGGCGACTCGACCGCGACGACGAGACCGGACCTGAGGTGGAAGGTGCCGCCCGGTGAGCCGTTCACCCGCAGGGCCCCGGAGAACCCCTCGCGCGCACAGCCGGCCAGCGCCCGCGACAGCAGGTCGTACCCGTATCCGCCGAACGGGTCCCGCTCGTCCTCCCCGTTGCCCGCCATCACTCCCCTTGGGCCTCGCACAGATGCCTGAGACGTCACCGTTGAGGGGTATGTCTACCAGCGGGGGACGCACGGTCCGGCCGGACCTGTGGGAGCTGTCCCTACTTGACGGAAGTTGGAACCTGCGGCCGCACAATGGGGCTTTGTTCGGCGCCCATTTGAACGAATGCGATGCCCTGCCGGTCGGCGGGGACGGTCGGGAACGCCGGCTGCCGGGGCGGGAGATCGGTCTCGACGGACGAGACCGCTCGGCCGTCGAGACCGCTCGGCCGGCCGCCGCAAGCCGCCCTGCGGCGGCCGGAAGGCGGGGCGGCGACTCAAGGGGCGAGGCGGCGGCGGCCGGAGGCGGGGCGGCGGCCTCAGGGGCGGGGACGGCCGTTTCAGGGGCGGGGACGGCCGTTTCAGGGGCGGGGACGGCCGTTTCAGGGGCGGGGGTCGAGGACCCGTACCGGCAGCGGGCCCATCGCCTCGCGCAGCGCCGCCGCCAGTTGCCGGTACTCGGCGCCGCGCGCCGCGCCGGTCCGCATGGCGAGGGCGATGCGGCGGGTCGGGGCGGGGTCGGCGAAGGAGCCGGTCAGGAGCTGGTTGCTGCGGGTCGTCTCCAGCTTCAGGGCGGTGCGCGGCAGCAGCGTGCAGCCGAGGCCCCCGGCGACGAGCTGGACCAGGGTGGACAGGCCGGCGGCCGTCGTGGTGACCGGCGCGTCCTCCCGGCCGGCTTCCCGGCAGATGTCCAGCGCCTGGTCGCGCAGGCAGTGCCCTTCGTCCAGCAGCAGCAGGTTGAGCTCCCGAAGCGCCTGCCGACCGATGCCCTCCCGGCCGCCGAGGGGGTGGTCCAGCGGCGTGACCAGTACGAAGTCCTCGTCGAAAAGCGGGAGTTCGGCGACTCCGGGCACGCCCAGCGGCACGGCGAGCAGCAGCAGGTCCAGGCGCCCGGAGAGCAGACCGTCCAGGAGGCTGGCGGTCTGCTCCTCGTGGACCTGGAGGTCGAGGTCCGGGTAGCGCTCGTGCGCCAGGCGCAGCACGGTCGGCAGCAGGTAGGGCGCCACGGTGGGGATGACCCCGAGCCGCAGCGCGCCGGTGAACGGCGCCCGGACCGCCTCCGCCTCCTCCAGCAGGGCTCCGACCTCGCCGAGGACGGCCTTGGCGCGAAGGGCCAGCCGCTCACCGGCCGGCGAGAGCAGTACCTTGCGCGTCGTACGCTCGAGAAGGGTGACACCCAGTGCCTCCTCCAGCGCCGACACGGCGCCGGAGAGCGCCGGCTGGCTCATGCCGATGGCGGCGGCCGCATCGCGGAAGTGCAGATGCTCGGCCACCGCGGCGAACGCCCGGAGCTGGGACAGGCTGGGCTGCCGACGCTTGCTGCCACCACTCACTGATAACTCCCTCCGATCAACACGACCGAGTGTAGCTATTTCTCTGATCAATGCACCCTGTGCCAACATCGGCTCCGTCCAACCCATGGGAAACACCTGCAAAACGGGTGTTCCTCGCTGCAAGGAGAGCCAGTTGCTCACTGTCGGTGACAAGTTCCCCGAGTTCGAACTGACCGCATGCGTCTCGCTGGAGAAGGGCGCGGAGTTCGAGAAGATCGACCACAAGACCTACGAGGGCAAGTGGAAGGTCGTCTTCGCCTGGCCCAAGGACTTCACCTTCGTGTGCCCGACCGAGATCGCCGCCTTCGGCAAGCTGAACGACGAGTTCGCCGACCGCGACGCCCAGGTCCTCGGCTTCTCCGGCGACTCCGAGTTCGTCCACCACGCCTGGCGCAAGGACCACGACGACCTGCGCGACCTGCCCTTCCCGATGATGGCCGACTCCCGGCACGAGCTGATGCGCGACCTGGGCATCGAGGACGAGGAGGGCTTCGCCAAGCGTGCCGTCTTCATCGTCGACCAGAACAACGAGATCCAGTTCTCCATGGTGACCGCCGGCTCCGTCGGCCGTAACCCGAAGGAGGTCCTGCGGGTCCTGGACGCCCTGCAGACCGACGAGCTGTGCCCGTGCAACTGGAGCAAGGGCGAAGACACCCTGGACCCGGTCGCACTGCTGGCGGGTGAGTGACGCACCGTGTCCCTCGACGACCTCAAGGCCCGTGTACCGGACTACGCCAAGGACCTGAAGCTCAACCTGGGCTCGGTCATCGGCAACTCGGACCTTCCCGAGCAGCAGCTGTGGGGCACGGTGCTGGCGACCGCGATCGCCTCCCGCTCCCCCGTCGTGCTGCGTGAGCTGGAGCCCGAGGCGAAGGCGAACCTGAAGCCGGAGGCGTACACGGCGGCCAAGTCCGCCGCCGCGGTGATGGCGATGAACAACGTCTTCTACCGCACCCGCCACCTGCTGTCGGACCACGAGTACGGCAACCTCCGCGCGGGCCTGCGGATGAACGTCATCGGCAACCCCGGCGTCGACAAGGCCGACTTCGAGCTGTGGTCCTTCGCGGTGTCCGCGATCAACGGCTGCGGCATGTGCCTGGACTCGCACGAGCAGGTCCTGCGCAAGGCCGGCGTGGACCGCGAGACGGTCCAGGAGGCGTTCAAGATCGCTTCCGTGATCCAGGCGGTCGGCGTCACCCTGGACGCCGAGGCGGTGCTCGCCGAAGCGGCCGGGTAACCCCGCAGCGCGCCCCACGGCCCCCGCCCCGCCGGCGCTCCCGGTGCGACGGGGGCCGTGCCTCGTCCGGCGCCCCGCAGGCGCCCTCGTGCACCTGCCCCGGGCCGCGCCTACCCTGGAGCCGGGGAGAGGGGGCTCGCCGAAGGAGGCCGGCCATGACCACCCGACCCGAACAGCCGCAGCGACCGGAGCCGTCGGACCGGGCGGACCCGGTCACCCTCATCGGCCCGGAGGAGCGCCGGACGGGACCGCCGACGCCGGGGATGCGACGGCAGGAGGCCTTCGCGTCGCAGGCCATGTGGTCCGGGCTGGTACGCACCGAGCCGGGCACGGTCTCCGGCTGGCACCACCACGACGGCTACGAGACGGTCGTCTACGTGCTGTCCGGTGCGATACGCGTCGACTTCGGCCCGGACGGCGCCGACAGCGTGACCGCCCGCCCCGGCGACTTCGTCCGCGTCCCCCCGGGAACGGTGCACCGGGAGAGCAATACCTCCCCGCAGCCCGCCGAGGCCGTCGTGGTCCGCACCGGCAGCGGACAGCCCGGGCCGTCCACGGTCAACGTCGCAGGCCCGCCGCAGGCCTGACCCCGGGAGGCGGGGGCAGGCCGGCCGGGGAGGCGCCCGGGCCGCCCGGGCCGCCCGGAAGCCTCACCGCGCTGTCCGGCCGCCCGGAAGCCTCACCGCGCTGTCCGGCCGCCCTCCGGCCCGGGCCCCTCGGGCGCACCCGGCGACGGCCCCTCTGCCGCCTCCAGCTCCGGGGCCTGGGGGGAAAGGGAAAGGGCCGCGTCCGAGGCGGTGGCGCCCCTAGGCAGCGGCGCCTGGCGCACCACGGGTGCGCGGGAGTACGCCCGCAGATAGCCGACCACGGTGTTGGTGACCGCGACCAGCGGGACCGCGACCACCGCGCCGCCGATACCGGCGATCATGCCCCCGGCGGTGACCGACAGCACCACGGCCAGCGGATGCACCCGCACCGCCCGGCCGAGGATGAACGGCTGCAGGATGTGCCCCTCGATCTGCTGCACCGCCAGCACCACGACCAGCGTCATCAGCGCGGTGAACACTCCCTGGGTGACGAGCGCCACGACCACCGCCAGCGCCCCGGACACCACCGCGCCGATCAGCGGGATGAACGCGAACAGGAAGATGAACACGGCCAGCGGCACCGCCATCGGCACGTCCAGGAAGTAGATCCCGAGGCCGATGAAGGTGGCGTCGATCAGGGCGACGATCACCGTGCCGCGCACGTACGCCGTCAGCGTCCGCCACGCCCTGGGGCCGGCGCCGGCCACCCCGGGCCGGGCGGCGGCGGGCACCAGCTTCAGCGACCACTCCCAGATGCGCTTGCCGTCGTAGAGCAGGAACAGCGTGGAGAAGGCCGCCAGCAGGATGCCGGTCAGCGCCTCGACCACGACCTGCACGCCCTCCAGCCCGGCCGAGGTGATCTGGTCGGTGTTGGCGCCGACCGCGTCCCGCAGGTTCTTCGCTATCTGGTTGATCTGCTTGTCCGTGACGTGGAACGGACTGTGCAGCAGCCACTTGCGCAGCTCGTCGATACCGTCCTGGACCTGGTTGGAGAGGTTGTCGATGTTCTCCATGACCTGCCAGGTCACGAACCATCCGATCAGCCCCATGATGACGAACCCGGCGAACGCGGTCAGCGCGGTCGCCGGGCCGCGCGGCACTCCGAGCCGCCGCAGCCGGGCGACGGTCGGCTGGAGCAGCGCGGTGATCAGCAGGGCGGCCACGAAGGCGAGGACGACCAGCTGCACAGCGCTGATGACCTTCATCAGCACCCACACCGTGCCGGCGAGCACCAGCAGCCGCCAGCCCGCCTCGGCTGCGACCCGTACGCCCCACGGGACGGCCTGGGCCGGGTCGGGGCGGGCCGGCGGGACGGCTGCGGCGGGCGGCGGGTGGTCGGGCGGCGTCGACACCCGGGCAGGCGGGTGCGGAACCTCCGCGGCGTGCTCCCGCTCGACCTCGGCGCGCCGCTCGTCGAGCCGCTCGCTCATCTCGCTCAGTCCGGCACCGAGCTTGCCGAGCCACCCTGGCACTCGCGACATGATCCGTCCTCTTCCCCCGTCTTTCCCCACCACTCCCCCCAGGAGTCGTCCGGACCGACCGTACATGGCAGCAGCCCCTCCCCCTAGGACGGGGAGGGGCTGTGCGGGGTTGAGAGCCGGGGGCCTCGGGTCCGCCGATTCAGTACCAGTGGTTGGCCTGCCAGAAGGACCAGGCGGCGCAGGGGCTGCCGTACCGGCTGTTCATGTAGTTCAGGCCCCACTTGATCTGGGTGGCCGGGTTGGTCCGCCAGTCGGCGCCCACGCTGGACATCTTGGAGCCGGGCAGCGCCTGGAAGAGGCCGTAGGCGCCCGAGGAGGCGTTGACGGCCCGGTAGTTCCAGCTGGACTCGTGGCTGACGATGCTGCTGAAGCACTGGAACTGGCTGCTGGACACCATCTGCCGTGCCATCGCCTGTATCTGCGAGACGGTGTAGGAGCTCTGCACGGGGAAGCTGGCCGAGCTGCGGCTCGCCGCCAGCTTGGCCTCGGCGCGCTCCTTGGCCTCCTTGGCCGCCTTCTCCGCGCGCTCCTTCTTCGCGATCGCGGTCTTGGCGGCCTCCTTGCGGGCCGCCTCCTCGGCATCCTTCTTGGCGCTCGCGTCAGCCGCGATGGCCTGGGCGTCGGCCTGTTGCGCCAGGGACGCGGTCTGCACCTGGGCCTGCTGGCCCGCGGGGATGTCCGCGAGGAGCGTCGCGTCGGCTGCCGTCGTCTCGGCGTCGTTGTTCTGTGCTGCGGTGCTGCCCGAGGCAACACCGACGACGCTTCCGACAGCGGTGACCGCGGTGGCCGAGGCCACTGCGAATCCCCGGACCGAAATCCGGCTCACACGGTTTCCTTCCAGCAGCGCCCGCTCCGGTGACCCTGGCGGACGCAATCGTGCCCCTGACACTGGCCTCCCCAACTTCGGGGTCACGGGAGGCGCGGGCCCGGTGGGCAACCCCCTGCACGGGAGCGCCGCGTGGTGCGCGGGCGGCATACGGCGACTCTGTGGAGTTGGAAGTGTTCTGCGGTGCCGTACCGCTGGGGGTACGGAGGTGCCGTATGCGGGGCCTGACGAGATTGAGACTCTGCCGTAACCGGACGCCGGTAGGCAATTCTGCGTTGCGTGTGAAAGCTCACATCAGGTTTGGCCCTGGGAGTTTTCCCGAACGGTCACATGCGGCGGCGCCGCCGGGCTAAGCTCTTCCGCTTTGCCCGACGGCGCCGACTTACGCGCAACGGCTATGAAAACGTACGAAGTCACACAGTCGCACCAGGCGGTTCAGATACGCCCCTCCTCCAGCATTTCGGTCACCAGGGCGGCGATCTGGGACCTTTCGGACCGGGTGAGGGTGACATGCGCGAAAAGCGGATGCCCCTTCAGCTTCTCCACCACGGCGACCACACCGTCGTATCGCCCCACGCGCAGATTGTCCCGCTGCGCCACGTCATGGGTGAGGACGACCCGGGAGTTCGCCCCGATCCGGGACAGAACGGTCAGCAGGACGTTCCGTTCGAGGGACTGCGCCTCGTCGACGATCACGAACGCGTCGTGCAGGGAACGTCCGCGGATGTGGGTGAGCGGCAGCACCTCGAGCATCCCGCGCGCGGTGACCTCCTCGATGACCTCGCGGGAGGTGACCGCCGACAGCGTGTCGAAGACGGCCTGCGCCCAGGGGCTCATCTTCTCCGCCTCGCTGCCGGGCAGGTAGCCGAGCTCCTGGCCACCCACCGCGTAGAGCGGCCGGAAGACCATCACCTTCTGGTGCTGACGGCGCTCCAGCACCGCCTCCAGGCCCGCGCACAGCGCCAGCGCCGACTTTCCGGTGCCGGCCCGGCCGCCCATCGACACGATCCCGACGTCCGGGTCGAGCAGCAGGTCCAGCGCGATGCGCTGCTCGGCGCTGCGCCCCTTGATGCCGAAGGCCTCCCGGTCGCCGCGGACCAGCCGGACGTTGCCCTCGGGGGTGACCCGCCCGAGGGCGTTGCCGCGCTCCGAGTGGAGGGCCAGTCCGGTGTGCACGGGGAGGCCGGCGGCCTCCGGGACGTACACGTGCCCCTCCTCGAAGAGGATGTCCACCTGCTCCCCGGGCAGGGTCAGTTCGGACATTCCGGTCCAGCCGGAGTTCTCCGTGATCGCCAGCTCCGCGCGGTACTCCTCGGCGAGGAGACCCACCGAGGAGGCCTTGATCCGCAGGGGCAGGTCCTTCGACACGACGGTGACGTCGAACCCCTCCGCCTGCAGGTTGCGGGCGACCGCGAGGATGCGGGAGTCGTTGTCCCCCAGGCGGTACCCGCTGGGCAGCACGCTGGGGTCCGAGTGGTTGAGCTCGACCCGGAGCGTTCCGCCGAGGTCGCCCATCGGGATGGGGGCGTCCAGGCGGCCGTACCGCAACCGGCAGTCGTCGAGCAGGCGGAGGGCCTGCCGGGCGAAGTAGCCGAGTTCGGGATGGTGCCGTTTCGCCTCCAGCTCCGTGACCACGACGATCGGAAGCACGACCTCGTGCTCGTCGAAGCGGCTCAGGGCGTTCGGGTCGGCCAGCAGGACGCTGGTGTCGAGAACGTAGGTGCGCCGGTCGGGCTTGTGGCGCTTTGTGCTGGTCACCACGGAAGGACGTACCCCCTCGGATGAGGTCGGGGAGCGACGGAGTGGAGCTGGACCGGTCGTCGGCCCTCCTGCACCGCGGGCCGAGAACCGGCCCTCCGCCGCATCATCCGTGTGTTGACCGCACGGTGGGGCTGGTGCAAAGGACCTCCCGGGCGGGCGACCCCGTGCCGCCCGCTGAGACCCGACACCCGTGGGTCGGGTGTCGACCTGCTTGCTGTATGCCCTGGAAGAGGCACCGCCATGCCACGGCATATGACGGCAGGCCGGTGAACTCCGCGTTACGTTCGCGCAGAAGGGGGTATACGGCGCCCTCTCCGGGGGTGGCCCGGGGCCCGAAGGGCGTGTGCGCCGGGAGGCGGCGGGGGCGAACGGGGCGGACGGGGCGGACGGCTGCGGAAGCGTCACCGTCCGCCGCAGGGGCGGTGGCGGGCCGCGACGGCACGGTGCGGGCCGCGTAGGCCGCCGTGGCGTTGACCGCGGGTCGCGTCGGCGCGGTGGCGGGCCGCGTCAGCCGCCGTGGCGTTGACCGCGGGTCGCGTCAGCCGCCGTAACGGCGGTGGCGGGCCGCGTAGTCGCGCAGTGCGCGCAGGAAGTCGACCTTGCGGAAGGCCGGCCAGAAGACGTCGCAGAAGTAGTACTCCGAATGCGCGGTCTGCCACAGCATGAACCCGGACAGCCGCTGCTCGCCGCTGGTGCGGATCACCAGGTCGGGGTCGGGCTGGGCGGCGGTGTACAGATGCTTGCCGATCATGTCGATGTCGACGGACTCGGCGAGGTCCTCCATGGACAGCCCGCGGTCGCCGGCCTCCACGAGCATCGCGCGGACCGCGTCGGCGATCTCCTGGCGGCCGCCGTAGCCGATGGCCACGTTGACCACTATCCCGCCGACGTGGGCGGTGGTCTCCTCGGCGTTCTTGAGGGTGCGCTGCATCCCCGGCGGCAGCAGGTCCAGGGCGCCGACGTGGTGGACGCGCCAGCGGCCGTCGGTGACCAGGGCGCGGACCACGTCCTCGATGATCCCGAGGAGCGGAACGAGCTCCTCCCGGGGCCGGTCGAAATTGTCCGTCGACAGCAGCCAGAGGGTGACGACCTCGACGTCGGTCTCACTGCACCAGCCGAGGAACTCCTCGATCTTCTCCGCCCCGGCCCGGTGGCCCTGGGCGGTGGTCGAACCCGCGGCCTTCGCCCAGCGCCGGTTGCCGTCCATGATGACACCGATGTGCTTGGGCACCTGAGCGTGGTCCAGGTGGCCTTCCACCCGGCGTGCGTAGAGCCTGACCAGCAGGGCGCGCAGTTTGTCGCGCAGGTTCACGAGACTGTCAGCCCCTCCGTAGGGAACGGACCCGAAACGGTCCCCGAAGCCGGAAGCGTACCGCTGCGGAGCGCCGAGCGCCCTGCCGGGGTGCGCGCGGACGGGGCCCGACCGCGGGGCCTGCACCCGCCGGCCCGCGCCCGGCGGGGGTGCGCGACCGGGCGCGGGAGGACCCGGTACGCGCCGCGGGACCGACCGTCGGGACGGAGCGGGGGAGCGGAAGGGAGGGGGGAGGCGTCATGGGGGCGGGAGCATTCGAGTGGCGTCCGACCCGGGACACGAAAACGGGCCGGTCCGTGGGGGGGGGATACGGACCGGCCCGAGGGGGGGTTTCCACCATAACCCTTCGTGAGGGGGGATGGGTGCATCGGCGTGTCATCACTACGCTCCGCAGTCGCCCGGCGACGCGGCGGTGACGCCCGCGCCGGCGGGCAGTGCATTCGAGGAGTCTCGACACGGCAGCCCCGACCAGCGAAAACGACCGGAGCCGCGGGCGGCTCGACGATCCGGGAGCCCGCTGGGAAGCCCCTGTGGACGGAGGCCCCCATTCCCCCGCACGGGTGAGTGCACCCGTTCCGCCTCTTGACGTTGACGGCGGCGGCACCGCGCAGCCCCCTCCACTGCGCGGTGCCGCCCGCGCAGCTTTGCTCACGCGAATTACCTTGGTCTGAACCTAAGCGAGACGACCGTCGGGGTGCCAGCCATACGGGGTAACGATGTGAAAACCTTCGCCCCGCGCATCGCGGTGTCCGCCCTCCGGGGGAGCGAGCAGCGGCGGCCATGCACCGTGCCGTGCCACCAGGGCGGCGCGGTCGCCCGGTCTCTGGTTGGGTGGGCGCCGTGGTTTCGCGGGCGACGCGGCGGGAGGGACTCGGGATGCGGGCACGGTGGCCGGACGGGTGGGCGACGCTGGTCGTGGACGGGAGCGAGGGGGCGGCGCTTGCCGTTCCCCTCGAGATCGCGTCCTCCTACCGCGCCCGCACGAAGGGGCTCCTCGGGCGCGACTCGGTCGAGGGGGCCCTGCTGCTCTCCCCGGCCAACAGCGTGCACACCTTCCGCATGCGGTTCCCCATCGACGTGGCCTACCTCGACCGCGGCCTCCGGGTACTCGCCGTACGCACCATGCAGCCCGGCCGGCTCGGCCTGCCCAGGCTGCGCGCCGGGCACGTGCTGGAGTCGGGCGCCGGAGCCATGGCGGGATGGGGGCTGCGAGTCGGCGCTCGGGTGCGGGTGGACCCCGGAGCAGGCTGAGGAACACCCGTGATCGGTCTCGGATCCGCGGCGCTTCCCCTCGAGGGCGAGGTCGAGATCAGGCGGCTTGCCCGAGTCGGCGGAGTACACCACGCTGAGCCGGGAGCACGACCACCGGCGAGCCCGGATCGCGTACCGATGAGTTTCCCGCGCCGCGCTGGTCCATACGCGGGACACCCACGGACGGAAGGCTGGACCATGCGGAAACTGATCTACGGCATGAACCTGACCCTGGACGGCTACATCGCCGCGGCCGGCGACGACATCGGCTGGAGCGGGCCGCCGAGCGACGAGCTGTTCCAGTGGTGGCTCGACCACGAGCGGGAGAGTGGCCTGTCGCTGTACGGGCGCAAGCTGTGGGAGACGATGAGTTCCTACTGGCCGACGGGCGACCGGCAGCCCGACGCCACCCCGGCGGAGATCGAGTTCGCGCGGAACTGGCGGGACACGCCGAAGGTGGTGTTCTCCTCGACGATCGACGAGGTCGACTGGAACGCCCGCCTGGTCACCGGCGACGCCGTCGCCGAGATCGCCCGGCTCAAGGCCGAGGACGGCAGCCCGATGAACATCGGCGGCGCCACGCTCGCCGGGGCGGCCATGCGCGCCGGGCTGATCGACGAGTACGTGATCGCCACCCATCCGGTCCTGGTGGGCGGCGGCACGCCGTTCTTCACCGCACTGGACGGCTGGGTGAACCTGAACCTGGTGGAGACGCGGACGTTTCCCGGCGGCGTGGTCCTGACCAGGTACGAGACGAGGCGCTGAGCAGCAGCACCCAGGCGCCGGGACTGTCCGAAAGCCCCAGGACGACGGCACAGGTGCCACCGGCGTGCCATCGGGGTTGAGGTTGTGCCGCGAACTCCGAGACCCCGTACGCCCGGTGCTCAACCCCCGGCGCGCTCAGTTCTCAACCCGCGGGAACGTCACCTCCACCCGGCGGTTCTTGCGGCGGCCCGCCTCCGTCGCGTTCGAGGCGATCGGGTACTGCTCGCCGTAGCCGCGCACCTCGAAGGTGATGCTCGCATCGTTCAGGTCGCCGTCGAGGGCGTCCTGCACGGCATTGGCACGCTGCTTCGACAGGACGTCGCCGTGTGCCGAGGAGCCGAGGTTGTCGGTGAAGCCGAAGACGCGGATCCTCGTGGCGTGCTGCTTCCTGATCTCCTCGGCGATCCGCGCGATGCGCGCCTTGGCCTCCCCGCCCAGCTTCGCGCTGTCCTTGCCGAACAGGACCTCCGCCTGCAGGGCGAACGTCACGGACGTGTTGGTCACCTCCTGGCGCTCGTCCCCCGACTGCTCCTCCACCACCGACTTGATGTCCAGCACCTTCGGCGCCGCCAGGGTGGCGCCCTCGGGAAGCTTGAGGTCGGGGTCGGTGGGGTCCACCTTCACCGGTGCGGAGGGGGAGGCGTCCGCTCCGGAGGGGAGGCCGGGGTCGTCGTCGGCATGCGCGGGAGCGGGGGCGTAAAGGACGACGGTGAGCAAGAGAGTGGCGGCGGGGAGGAGGGTTCGGGGGTGGGGGTGCTGAGGGCTGTGGCGGGTGCGGGTCATGAGTGCCTCACCCGGAGATCTGGATCGCGGCGCTGGCAAACGTCGGTAGTTGGAAGGTAACTTGCGTGGTGCTTGCGGGCGGGGCCGGAAACTGCATGAACACCGGCAGGGAATCCCCTGGTTTGATCGAGGAGAAGCCCGTCGTCGTCAAAGGCCTCCCATCGGTGTCCCTTAGCACGTAGTAGCGCTTCTTCTCCTTGTCGTCGATCAGGGTCGCGCCGCCGAGAGACATGCCGTGCCGCAGGATTTCCGTCTCGTCGCCTCGCACCAGAGCGGGTACGGTCACCCGCTTGGGACCGTCGTTCTTCAGATTGCCGTTCACGGTGACGAAACCGCCTGCCTCGCGTTGAGCCGAGGTGATCTGGAGGAGAAGTCCACTCGTGCCCTTCAGTTCGGCCAACGGCGCTTCGGAGTCGCGTTCTTGCGCGCTCGGCTGGGACCCGGTGGCACTGGACGTGGAAGCCGACGACTCATGCTTGTTGCTGTCCCCGCTGTCTGCGCTGCCTCCGCTCCCACAGCCGGCCGCACCGACTACCAGACCGGCCACGAGCGTCAAGGCAGCCATCCCTCTGCGGCGTTTCGCAGCGAACCGAACACTCATCGCTCTGCTTCCTTCTTCAATCGTCTTTTCGCATGTCATTCGTCGGCCAAGTGCACGTCGAAGAGATCCTTGGGCTGAGGCAGGACAGTGAGTTCATCCGTATCCAGGCGCCAGGTCTTCCCCTTGCATGAGAGTTGGGGAAGTGCCTCGTCCGATGCCTCTTCATCAGGGAGGGCGAAGGTGCAGCGAGGCTCGATCACGGCCATGGCGGACGCAGACGCATGGCGGCTCTCAGTGTTCGGGATTACTGAACGGCCGACGGACTTGTTCGTCGTGACATCGACCCGATAGGCCAGTGGCCCGGCTGGGGAGCACCCTGTAACACGAGCGTCGTTCTGTTGTGCGAGTTGGTAGGCACGCCAGCACGACGGCACAACCTCCGCATCGCCGTCGAAGATGGCCTGCCACTTTTCCGGGTCACGCACGTTCTGGGCCCACTGGTCGGCGAGTTGGTCCCTTGTCTCCTGCGCCGCGGCAAGAGCAGCGGCATCTGCGGCGCCTTGGGCCTGGCTCCGATTCACCGCGGCTTGGCCGACGGCAAGGTAGGCAAACGCGAGCAGGAGCAGCCCCCCCACCACTGTGAGATAGATGGGAAAGGCCTGCCCTGAGTCGGCGGACTCGGTCGAGCGAATCAGCCGTTGCCGATAACCTCGTTGATCTTGTCCGAGATTGCCGTGTAGATGGCACTGCCGATGTCCGTCCCCGTGATCGCCAGCACGATCGCTACCACCACGGCGATGATGCCCAGATACTCCACCGCCGTCTGCCCCTTGTCCTCGCGGCGCGCTCGGGCCGCTCGGGACTGGAGGTATGCGACCGTGGAGTTGATCCAGTTGCTCATGCTGTTCCCCTCCGGGTGTCGCGCCACCGGCTCCCTGCTCGCCGGTGCCGCTGTCGGCTCGGGCACCGTAGGCGGCGAGGCGTCTTGGCGTCGAGGGTCCCAGGGCCCAAAGGCGGGCCCAGAGGGTGGACGGGTGCTCCTGCCGGGCCGACACGGGGCTCACCGCAGCCCGCGGGCGGAGTCGCCCGGCCGGGGGTTCGTGCCCAGCCACTTGGCGGTCGCCTCGGCTCGGCTGGCGCTGTCCAGCTTGGCGAAGATGCGGTTGATGTGGTTCTTGACCGTCTTCTCGCTGATGAAGCAGGCGGCGGCGATCTGCCGGTTGTTCATGCCGGTGGTGATGAGGTCCATGATCTCCCCCTCCCGCGCGCTGAGTCGGTACCTCGACCTGTCGGGACACCTCCCTGACTGTCCCACAGGGAATTGCATTCGCGAAAGCCCTTTGGGTAAAACTGCCTTTGCTGGCACTGGACTTGCACGCCTTGTGTGTGCATCCGCACCGTTGCCGGACCGGAGGTGGGCGAGGAGTGCGCCTGCGGCGGTCGGAGTGAGGTGGGGACGCCCCACCGCGACGTCCCGCACGGCCGCGACGAGCTGGTCGACGGTGAACTCTCCGTGGACCAGGTAGCCGCCCGCTCCGCGGCGCAGCGCCTCCTGCACGACGTCCGACTCACCGCTGTAGGTGAGCATCACGACGGGGGCGATGCGCACCAGGTGCGGAAGTGCCGCGATGCCGTCCATGCCCGGCATGCGGACGTCGAGCAGAACGGCGTCGGGGCGGTGCCGCTCGGCCGCGGCACAGGCCTCGCGGCCGTCGGCGGCCTCGGCCACGACGGCGATGTCCTCGCATCCGGACAGCACCGCGGTGAGTCCCGCGCGGACGACCGGGTTGTCGTCGGCCACGACGAGTCTCAACTCACCTGCGGGGGACGGGGACAAGGGTGTCCGAACCGGGGGCGTGAGATTCGGCATCGGGGCTCCTCTGCGGGGTGGGGGGAGTGCGGGGGCGAAGGTGCGGGGCTGCCGGCCTGGGGCGCGTCAGCGACCGGTGGGGGGTGGCAGGGGCAGTTCCAGGCGTATCTCGGTTCCCCGGTGCCGGACTTCCGGGCCGACTCCGGCAGGGGTGTAGCGGCCGGTCGTGCGTTCGGTGGCTCCCCCGATGTGCAGGCGTGCGCCCACGGCCGCGGCGCGCTCCGCCATGCCGAGCAGTCCGAAGTGGCGGGCGCTGCGGAGGTTTTCGAGCGTCGTGTCGGGCGGCAGGCCCCGGCCGTCGTCCAGGACGCTGACGTGCAGGACGCTGCCGCCGGCCACGTCGGCGCGTACGTCGGCGCGTACGTCGATCCTGGTGGGACCTGCGTGGCGGTGGGCGTTCTCCAGGGCTTCGCCGGTGATGGCGAGCACCTGGCGGGCGGTGTCGGGCGGGAGCAGGGGCGGCGCCTGAAGCGGGCGGGCGGGGGCGTGGTACGTGACGGGGACTGGGGTGCGGGCGGCGAAGTCACGGGACTGGGCCACCAGAGCGGCAAGGATGTCGCCGCCGAGAGGGGCCGGGCCGCCGTCGCCGCGCAGTTCGGTGAGCAGGGTCCGCGTCTCGGTGGCCGCGTGGCGGGCCGAGCGGGCGATCAGCTGTGCCTGCCCCCTCACCAGGGCGGGGTCGGGGACGCGGCCGTCCGGCGAGGCTGCACGGGCCGCGAGGCCGTCCGCGGCGAGGGCCACGCCGTGCAGGGTCTTCGCGAGGCTGTCGTGCAGCTCTCGCGCGAGCCTGGCGCGTTCGGCGTCGACCGCCTCGGCGGCGGCCAGCCGGGACCGTGCCGCGGTGAGCGCCTCGGCCACGGCTCCGTAGCGGAGCAGCAGTCCGCGCAGGGTGGATCCGAGGGCGCCGGTGATGACGCAGAGGCCGGGCAGGAGGAGGGAGTCGGCCGGCGCGGTGTGGAGAGCATCGCCCCGCACTCCGTACACCAGCAGCAGGATCAGCGACTGGAGCGAGGCGAAGCAGGCCGCTCCGCGCCAGCCGTAGAGGATGCCGGCGAGGAGGGGGGTGCAGACGCTGACGTAGCCGAGGGTGGTTTCCGGGCCGGCCGAGAAGAGCAGCAGGGAGCCGATGAGCGTGTCGACGGCCAGCAGGGTGGGGTGGCGCAGGAGGAGGGCCCCGTAGCGTTCCCAGTCGCGGAACAGGACGTAGGAGGCCATGAAGGTGGCTACGACCGCCGCGCCGACCAGTCGGGTACCGATTCCGGGAGCGGCGTTCAGCAGCGCGGAGGGAGCGGCCAGGGCGATCATGGCGAGGCGGAATCCGGCGAACTGGCGGCACATCGCCTGGAGGGCGTTGCGTTCGGGACCGGGTTCGCGGCCCGGAACGGCCTCGGGACCGGGTTCGCGGTCGGTGCCGGCTCCGGGTCCTGGGCCGATGCCGCATCCGGGTTCGGGACCGCGTTCGGCGACGGGACCGGGATCGAGCCCGGGGACGGGTCCGGGTCCTGGGCCGATGCCGTGTCCGGGTTCGGGTTGCGGTGCGGGGGGAGACGGGTGGGCCGCGGCGGCGTGTCCGGTCCGCGGGCCTTCCGCGGACCGGCTTGGGCCACCCGGCCCGGGCAGCCGCGGTGCGCTCGGCCGGCCCTCGCCCCCGGCACCGGCCGGCCGGTGCGGAGTCCTCCCGCCGGAGGTGGTCGGCCGTCCGCGGTACGGCATGATCCGCGCCATCTCGCCCCTCCCCCTATTCCCCCGTGATCGAGCCGAAGTCGGTGCCCGACCCGAGCAGGAGTCCGGCGCCGAGCAGCAGCATCGTCGCCGGAACCATGAACGTGGTGATCACCAGCGTGGCCCGGGGCACCGCGCGCGCCGCCTTGCGCCGGGCGTTCTGGGCGTCCGTGCGCCGCATGTCCTTGGCGAGGGACATCAGGGTGTCGACGATCGGGGCGCCCAGCTCCTCGCCCTGCTGCAGGGCCGTGACGAACATCGCCACCTGCTCGGAGTCGTTGCGCCGCCTCAGCTCCGCGAAGGCCTGGCGGCGGCTCATGCCGAGGTCCATCTGGCGCAGGGTGATACGGATCTCGTCGGCCCAGGGGCCCTCGTAGCGGGAGGAGACCCGGTCCAGGGCCTGGCGGAAGCCGAGGCCGGCGCTGACGACCACGGCCAGCACGTCCAGGAAGTCGGGCAGGGTCCGCTCGATGACGTCCCGGCGTACGCGGATGGCGGCCCAGATGCCGACCTCGGTCCAGAACGCGCCGAAGGCGAGGAGGAGCAGCGCCACCAGGTACTGGCCGCGGAGCAGGAAGACCAGGAAGCCGACGGCGCCGAGGAAGCCGTACACCGCTCTGCGGGCCGCGTAGCGGTCGATGGTCAGGCCGCCGGGGTTGCCCGCGAGGTCGATCCTGCGGCGGTACCGGGCGACCAGCGCGGGTCCCATCAGGCGCAGGACGGCGGGGGCGTAGCGCATGCCCATCCGGTCGATGAGCGAGTCGACGGCGCCGGTGCGGGTGGCGCCCACCTCCAGGGCGAGCGCGAGGTCGCTCGGGAGTCTGGCGTCGGCGCGGTACATCCGCAGGCCGGCGAAGACGCCCGCCACGCTCAGTCCCATGAGCAGTGCGAGCAGGAGTCCCAGGTGTCCCAGTCCCATGTCGGCCGCCCCCTTCAGACGTCGATGCGCGACATGCGCCGGATGAGGAGGAAGCCGACCGCGTACAGGCCGAAGGCGATGATCACGCAGGCCTGCCCGACGGGTGAGCCGGTCATCCGCTCCAGGGCGCCGTCCTTGACCGCGTTCATCAGGAACAGCGACCCGATGCCCAGTACCGGGACGGCGTAGGAGGTCATGCTGACCTGGGAGAGCTGTGTGCGGATCTCCCGGCGGGTCTCCTTGCGCTCCTCCAGCGTCTCGGTCAGGTTGCGCAGGGCGCCGACCACCTGCCCGCCGGCGCGGTTGGACAGCACCAGGGTGGTGACCAGGACGACGAGTTCCCGGGAGGGCAGGCGGTCGGCCAGCTCGCCGAGCGCGTCGTCCATCGGCACACCGACCGCGAGCTGGTGCGCGACCTTGCCGAGTTCCTCGCCCGCGGGTGCCTCCAGCTCCTCGGCGGCCATGCCGATGGCGGTGCGCAGGGCGAGGCCGGCCTGGGTGGCGTTGGCGAGGATCCGGGCGAGTTCGGGGAGCTGGTTGATGAACCTCTCGATACGTTTCTGGCGCTGCCAGGAGAGGAACTGCAGAGCCGCCCAGACGGCCAGCAGCGCGGCGAGGGGGCCGAAGAAGGGCGCGAGGACCTGCTGACCCAGCAGCCACAGTCCGGCGACCGCCGCCACCAGGCCCGCGGTGAACTCCCCCGGGGTGATGTCCAGGCCCGTGGCGAGCAGCCGCCGTTCCAGCGCGCGGCCGGGTGCCGTGCGGCGGACCCGGCGGTCCAGGGAGCGGAATCGGCGGCGGCGGCCCGCGGGCGGAAGCCGGTGGGTGTGCGTCAGGCGGTCCACCAGGGCGGCTCGCTGCGCTCGGCCGCGGGCCAGGAAGTGCATCCCGAGGACGGCGAGGACGCAGGCCAGCAGGGTGATGCCGAGGGTGAGCCCGCTGAGGGATCGAAGGTCCATGTGGTCTACCTGTCCTACCTGTCCTGTACTGCCCCGGGTTGACGGTCCGTCTGGCTTGCCCGGGCCGCGTCGGTGGCGGGTGGATGACTCGGTTGTGCGGTCTCCCGGGGTTTCGCGTTGCGCCGGTCGCGTGTCTCTAACGAGCCTCCCGGGTTGCCAGTTGGTCCGGCGAGTGCGCCACCCCGAATGCCTGCGGGATCGGCTGGCCGGCCATGTAGAGGCGGTCGGCGGTGCGGCGCGGGAGCGGGAAGTGGCGGAAGGCGCCCTGCACGCGGCCGTCCCGTGTCATGGGCTGCGCGTCGAAGCGGGCGACCGTGGCCAGCCGGTACGGCTCCCCGCCGTGGCTGGACAGCAGCGCGATCTCGGTGATGCGGCGGGCGCCGTCGGGGAAGCGGGTGAGCTGGACGAGGGCGTCGACGGCGCTGTTGATCTGGTCGTGCAGGGCCACGAAGGGGATCTCGACGTCCGACATGGAGGCCAGGGTCTGCAGCCGGGTCAGGGCGTCCTCGGCGCTGTTGGCGTGCACGGTGGCGAGGGAGCCGTCGTGGCCGGTGGACATGGCCTGGAGCATGTCGAGGGATTCGCCGCCGCGGACCTCGCCGACCACGATGCGGTCGGGGCGCATCCGCAGCGAGTTGCGGACCAGGTCGCGGATGGTGATGCGCCCCTTGCCCTCGACGTTCGGCGGGCGGGACTCCAGGCGGATGACGTGGGTCTGCTGGAGTTGGAGTTCGGCGGAGTCCTCGATGGTGATGATGCGTTCGCTGGGCTGGATCAGGCCGGACAGGGCGTTGAGGAGGGTGGTCTTCCCGGTGCCGGTGGCTCCGGACACGATGACGTTGAACCGGGCCTGCACCAGTCCCGCGAGCAGCAGCAGCATGTGGTCGTCGAGCGAGCCGAAGCCGGCCAGTTCGGGAAGGGTGAAGGAGCGGGGGAAGCGGCGGATGGTGAGCGTCGGTCCGGTGAGGGACAGCGGGGGGATGATGACGTTGACGCGCTCGCCGGAGGGCAGCCGGGCGTCGACCATGGGGTGGGACTCGTCGACGCGGCGGTTGACGGTGGAGACGATGCGCTCGATGGTCTGCATGAGCTGGTCGGTGGAGGCGAAGCGCAGCGGGAGCTGTTCGACGCGTCCGGCACGCTCGACGAAGATCGCGTCGGGGCCGTTGACCATGATCTCGGTGATGGAGGCGTCCTCCAGCAGCGGTTCGAGGATGCCGAGGCCGAGTGCCTCGTCGACGACGCGGCGGATCAGTTGGGAGCGCTGCACCGTCGACAGCACCGGGCCCTCGCGGCTGATGATGTGTCCGAGGACGCGTTCCAGGCGGGCTCTGCGCTCGGCGGCGGCGAGCGATCCCATTTCGGCGAGGTCGATCTCCTCCAGCAGTTTGGCGCGGTAGGAGGCGACCAGATGGCCGTCCTGGCCCCGGACGGCGTTCTCCTCGGGGGGGTTGACGCGTGCCCTCAGACTCATCCCTGCGGCCCTCCTGGTCCTGCTTCCGATGCGCGGTCGAGCGGCATGGTGGCCGTCCGGTGGGCCTGCCCGAAGTCCCAGCCGGGGACCAGGGAGGGAATGTCGACGTCGGCGGTGACCCGGACCGCGTCGCCGAGGTCGGTGCCGGTGCAGCGGGTGCCGTCGGCGAGCCATCCGCTGACCGCCTGCGTGCAGCCCCGCTGTGCGCTCTGCTGGAGCGAGGCGCTGCGGGCGCCGGCGCGGGCGGCCGTTCCGGCCTGCTGTGCGGTGTAGGCGATCAGGCCGAGTTGGATGCCGGCCAGCGCGACGAGCAGCAGGACGGGGACGAAGCCCAGGTACTCCAGGGCGACCTGGCCCCGGTCGGGTGCGGTGCCGTCGCGGGGTGTGCCGGTGCCCCGGCTCGCCCGCCTCGGCCACCGGTCGGTGCGGTCGTACGGCATGTCAGTCCGTCGCCTCCTCCACCGCGCCCGCCGATCCGTGGACGGTGAACGGGAATCCGATCGCGCCCGGGAAGAGGACGGGCACCTTCAGTGCGACCCGGGCCTTCACGTAGCCGCCCCCGGTCGTGCAGGTCACCTCCGCGTCCCCCCTCCAGGGCCCGGACAGCTTGTCCAGGCCGGCGCGCCGGCAGGCGGCCCCCCGTGCGCCGGGCGCTGCGGCGGTCGCCGCCCGGACCGCCTCGTCTGCGGCATTCCCCGCCAGCGTGAAGGTGTATCCCATGAGCACGCACTGCCACATCAGCACGAGCGTGACGACGATCAGCGGGGTCATGCCGAGGAACTCGATCGTGACCTGGCCGCGGTCCGCGTCCGCGGCGGCGCCCCGCCCGCGGCCGGACGCCGCGTCCCCGTCTGCGGTCCTGCCTGCTGTCCCGGTCATCCCCCGCCCTCCCGACGCCGCCGGAACACCGCGGCCCCGCGGTCGCCGCGGGTTCGGTGGCCGGCCCGGTGGCCGGTGCCGCCGTCGGCGGCCTTGGCCAGCCCGAGTTCTGCGGCCAGGGACCACAGGGCCTGCTTCACGGAGCCCCTGTGGTCGAGGTCGTGCAGGCGGCCGGCGTCCACCGCGGGCTGGAGTTCCTTGAAGTGCGCGGGAACGGCGGTGGCGGCGATGCCGGTTCCGGTGATCTTCTGGATCAGGGGTGGCTGGATCTCGCTGCCGCGGGTGTGCCGGTTGACCACGACGGTGGTCTCCTCCGCCTTGCGGATCTGGAGCCGGTCCCACATCCGCACGGCCCTCTTGGCCCCCCGGACGGCGACCACGTCGGGGGTGGTGACCAGCAGTGCGCGGTCGGCCATTTCGACGGCGGTGGCACCGGCGCCGCCCATCTGGGCTCCGCAGTCGATGACGACGGCCTCGTAGCGGGCGCGCAGGGCGGTGACGAGGTGGCGGGCGGCCCGGTCGGTGACCTCCTCGCCGCGTTCGCCGTCGGCGGGGGCGAGGAGCAGGGCGACACCGGTGTCGTGGACGAAGACGGCGTCGGCGAGGACCCGGGCGGTGATGTCGGTGATCGCGGCGAGGTCGACGACGGAGCGGCGGAACTGCACGTCCAGGTAGGAGGCGATGTCTCCGGTCTGGAGGTCGAGGTCGACCAGTACGGTGCTGCGGCCGGACGCCTGGGCGGCGAGGGCGAGGTGGACGGCGACGACGGTGGCGCCCACGCCGCCCTTGGCGCCGCTGACGGTGACCACGGTGCCGCCGGCGCCGGTGAGCGCGTCGCTGCCGTGCCCGAGGTGACGCCGGACGCCCACCGACCACTGGGCGACCGCCTGTACGCGGTGGGCGAGTTCCTCGTAGGACAGCGGGAGGGCGACGAGGCCGCGGGCGCCGGAGTCCATGGCGGCGGAGAACAGGCCGGGGCCGGCGTCGGAGGTGACCAGGATGACGCCGACGGCGGGGAAGCGCAGGGCGACGTCGCGGATCAGCTCCAGGGCCGGGGCCGGACCGATGAGCTCGTGCACGACGACGACCTCGGGCAGTTCGTCCACCGACTCGGCGGCGAGCCGGGCCAGGGTGTCGATCAGCTGGGTCGAGTCGGTCACCGGGGTCAGCGGCTCGGCGTCGGGGAGCTGGCTGAGCAGGGTGGTGAGGGACCGGACGGCGTCCGCGTCGCCGACCGCCGGGAGGATCCTGGTGGGCATGCGGGCCTCTCACTTGTCCTTGGCGAGTTCGTACGTCCGGTCCCGGTCGGGAACGGTGGAGTCGCTGCCGGGCGCGACCAGGGCGAGGCGGACCCGCTTGGCGAACGACTCGGCGTAGGTGAGGCGCTGGGCGTCGATGGCGGACAGCGCGAAGGTGATGGGGACGGCGTCGGTGGGCTGCTGGGTGCGGTGGTCGGCGTCGGGTTCGAGGGAGGTCAGCCGGCCGACGTCGATGACCTCGGCGTCGGTGACGATGACCCGGGACTGGTCGGGCCGCCCGTTCCGGTCGCCCTCGAAGGTGGCGTAGACGTTGACGGTGGCGCCCGGCCGGATCTTCCCGGCCACTCCGGTCGCCGCGTCGATCAGGATGGCGACCTCCTGCTGGCCGGGTTTCAGGGCCGGCCGGTCGACGATCATGTCGCTCTGCAGCAGTGAGCCCTTGCGCAGGGTGGTGACGGCGATCTTTCCGCGGAGCTCGGCGAGGTCGGTGACGGCGGTGTCCGGCAGCCACCGCTTCGGCATCGTCACCTTCCTGAACCGGTCGGGGGTGAGCGAGGTGTACGGCGGCACGTTGCTCTTGACCTCGTAGGCGGTGACCTTGGGGCCGACCTGTGATTTCACGTTCTGGACGACGGACAGCACGCCGGCGAACGCGCCGAGGGCGCACAGGACGGACAGCAGCAGGAGGATCACGCCGCGGCGCTGACGGGAGTTCATGAGCGGTGCAACCTCATCGGAGTAGCGGTCGAGGGGCGGGGCGGGGGAGGTCAGCCGGTGGGTGGGCGGCCCGCGTAGGGCTCGAGTTCGCCGTGGACGGGCGGGACGGCGGAGCAGAACACGCACCGGTCGCCGATCATGTCGAGTCCGCACCAGTGGCAGGCGTTCCGGCGGACCGAGGCGACGAGTTGGTACAGCACCGGCAGGTCGGGCAGGTGGGCGCAGAACTCGATCGCCCTGCCGGTGCCCCACCAGTCGGCGGACTCGGCGGGCAGCGGCACCTCGCGCAGGCCCTGGGCCCGCCATGCCGGGGCGAGGGAGGAGTTGACCCAGTCGGACTGGAGCTGTCCGCGGGCGACGAGCAGGCAGGTGCCGAACTCGGGTCCCGGCAGGTCGGCTCC
Organism: Streptomyces sp. MS06; assembly: GCF_047200655.1. Taxonomy (NCBI): domain Bacteria; kingdom Bacillati; phylum Actinomycetota; class Actinomycetes; order Kitasatosporales; family Streptomycetaceae; genus Streptomyces; species Streptomyces sp. MS06. The sequence goes on along the minus strand of NZ_JBJZOJ010000007.1, from coordinate 52,926 downwards.
GGGGGTCCCGAGGCGTACGATCCTCGGCTCGGGGTGGGCGAGGACGGCGAACTGGCTGCCCGGCACCCAGGAGCGGGCGTGCGCCTTGAGGTCGACGGGGATGCGGTCGAGCCGGGTCAGCGAGCCGAGCACGGCGCCGGCGTGGAGGTAGTGGGTGAGCAGCCGCCCGGCGGAGGCGAGCACGCCGGGACCGAGGTCGCAGGAGGCGAGTTGGCGGAGCTGCCGGGCGAGGACGGCGGTGCCGAGGGGAGGCAGCCCGGGCCGGAACAGGGCGATGCGGTCGCTCTCCAGGAGTGAGCGGATGGTGCGCAGCCGCCGTTCCACTCCGGCCGGGACGGCGTCGGAGCAGACGACGACCAGGTGGCCGTGCTGCTCGGTGAGCGCCCGCACGGCGAGCAGCGCCTGTTCCAGCGGGCGTCGGTCGAGGTCCTGGAGGACGACGGCGGGCAGGGTCCGCTCGTCCTGTGCCGGCAGTGCCAGGTCGGCACTGGTCACGGCAATGGCAGTTGGCACGCGCAGCTCCCCATCCACGCCTGTCGGTTCCCCGGGGTCACTCCGGTGCACCGAGATGACTTCACTGCGTGACTACCTGAGCACTGTATCCACGCGGATGTGGCCGGAGAACAGCGTTTCTCCAGCTGGTTGGGAACGTGTGCCGCACAAGTCACTTCAAAACGGGGCAGGTTGCGCGAGCCGGTGAGCCCGGCGGGGGTCGCGTTCCGGTCTGGACCTCTTGACAGCCGGATTGGTCTGGACCAACTTGTAGGCCAACGGTGGCCACCGTCCCCCGCTCCCCTCTCCCCCACCGGAGGCCCCAGTGCACCGCGCACCAGCACGGCCCAGACTCGTCTGGGCGGGAACCCTCGCGGCCGCCCTCGCCCTCTCCTTCGCCGGTACGGGTCAGGCCTCGGCCGCCGACGTCAACAACGTCGCCAACGCGGGCTTCGAGTCCGGCCTGAGCGGCTGGACCTGCTCCGCGAACAGCGGCACCGCCGTCTCCTCGCCCGTGCACTCCGGCACCGCCGCGCTGAAGGCGGCGCCGACCGGGCAGGACAACGCCCGCTGCACCCAGACGGTCGCCGTGCAGCCGAACTCGACGTACACGCTCAGCGCCTGGGTGCAGGGCGGCTACGCCTACCTCGGCGTCACCGGCACGGGCACCACCGACGTGTCGACCTGGACGCCCGACTCAGCCGCCTGGAAGCAGCTGTCGACCGCCTTCACCACCGGCGGCTCCACGACCTCGGTCACCCTCTACACGCACGGCTGGTACGCCCAGTCGCCCTACTACGCCGACGACATCGCGGTGTACGGACCCGACGGAGGAGGCGGCGGCACCCCCGCCCCGACGGTGCCGGCCGCCCCGGCCGCCCTGGCGGTCTCCGGCACGACGTCCTCGTCGGCGTCACTGACCTGGGACGCGGTACCGGACGCGACGGGATACAACGTCTACCGCGACGGCACCGAGGTGGCCTCGACGACCGGCACCACCGCGACGGTCGGCGGGCTGGCGGCCGCCACGGCCTACGGCTTCCAGGTGTCCGCGACCAACGCGGCGGGCGAGTCGCCCCTGTCGGCCGAGGTGACCGCCACGACCGCGCCGTCCGACGGCGGCGGAGGCGGAGGCGGAGGCGGAGGCGGCGACGTCCCGAAGCACGCCGTGACCGGCTACTGGCAGAACTTCGACAACGGGGCGACCGTCCAGCGGATCTCGGACGTCTCCTCCCAGTACGACATCATCGCGGTCGCCTTCGCCGACGCCACGACCACACCGGGCGCGGTCACCTTCAACCTGGACTCGGCCGGGCTCGGCGGCTACACCGTCGACCAGTTCAAGGCGGACATCAGGGCCAAGCAGGCGGACGGGAAGAAGGTCGTCGTCTCCGTCGGCGGCCAGAACGGCACCGTGTCCATCCGGGACTCCGCCTCCGCCGCGAACTTCGCCGACTCGGTGTACACGCTGATGCAGACGTACGGCTTCGACGGCGTCGACATCGACCTGGAGAACGGCATCGACGCGACCTACATGACGCAGGCCCTGCGGTCGCTGTCCGCGAAGGCCGGCCCCTCGCTGGTGCTGACGATGGCCCCGCAGACCATCGACATGCAGTCGCCCTCGAGCGGCTACTTCAAGACCGCGCTGAACGTCAAGGACATCCTCACCGTGGTCAACACCCAGTACTACAACAGCGGCTCCATGCTCGGCTGCGACGGCAAGGTCTACTCGCAGGGCTCGGTCGACTTCCTCACCGCCCTCGCCTGCATCCAGTTGCAGGGCGGCCTCGACCCGTCGCAGGTCGGCCTCGGCGTCCCCGCCTCGACGAGCGGCGCCGGCAGCGGCTACGTGTCGCCGACGGTGGTCGACGACGCCCTGGACTGCCTCACCCGGGGCACCGGCTGCGGCACCTTCAAGCCGGCCACCACCTGGCCGGGACTGCGGGGCGCCATGACCTGGTCGACGAACTGGGACGCGGCCGCGGGCAACGCCTGGTCGAACGCGGTGGGGCCGCACGTGCACGCACTGCCGTAGGGCGCGGACCCCGGATGTGACACCCGGCACACCCCCTCCGGTGCATGCCCGGCCGCCCCACCCGGCGGCCGGGCATTCCGGCGTGAAAGGGGTCCTTCCGGACGCCTGCTGTGCGCCGCGTCCGAGAATCCCCGGAGATCGCTGTGAAACATTTCCCGGGGCCCGACGCATCAGAGAGGTGAAGGCAGCACACACCCGCCACTGCGACAGGGGGAGCAGATGAGACAGGTCCGCGCGGAGGAGTACGCGGAATTCGCGGCGGCACGCGCAGGCCACCTGTACCGGTCGGCGTGCCTGCTCACCGCGGGCGACACCCACCTCGCCGAGGACCTGGTGCAGGAGACCCTGGGGCGGATCTACGTCCGCTGGGGGCGGGTCTCCCGCGTCGCCAATCCCGCCGGGTACGCGCAGACGGTCCTCACCCGGACCTTCCTGGCCCACAAGCGGCTGCGCCGGAGCGGCGAGCGCGCCACCGACGTGCTGCCGGAGGTCGCCGCGGCCGGAGCGGACGCCTCGCTGCGGCTGACCCTGCTGGACGCGCTGGGGCGGCTGCCCGCCAAGGACCGGGCGGTGGTGGTACTGCGCTACTGGGAGGACCGGTCCGTGCAGGAGACCGCCGACGTGCTCAACGTCAGCTCGAGTGCCGTCCGGACCAGGAGCGTCCGCGCCCTCGGGCGGCTGCGGGACCTGCTGGGCGAGGACATCGCCGCGTACTCCCGCCCCTGAGGCCGCCCTCCCGGCCGGGTCGGCGGGGCTCCCGCCCGCCCCGCCGCCACGTCCCTCCCGTCCCACCCCTCTCATCGACTCAGCCGGAACGGTGGTTTGCCATGCCCGTCGACCAGCACAGCAGCCCGTACAGCGGCTCGCCCGACGACCCCTTCGAGACCCGTGTCGCCACCGCGCTGCACCAGGCGGGCGGCGTCTTCGACACCGACCGTGCCGCGCTCGCGGCCGCGGGCGCGGCACGCGGCCGGCGGAAGCTGCTGCTGCGGCGCGCCGCCGTCATGGGCGGGGTGACGGGCGTGGCGCTCGCCGGGGTGGGCGGCACGCTGCTGATCCCCTGGGGCCCGGAGGGCACCGATCCGGCACAGCGCTCGTCGGTGGCGGCCTCGCCCCGGCCGTCGGCCTCGGCATCGGCGTCGGCGTCGGCGTCGGCTTCCGCCGCCCCGGTCACCAAGGAGCAGGTGCTCCGGACCTTCGAGAAGCTGATGCCCGAGGGGAAGTACACCAAGGAGGAGGGGCGCGGCACCGAAGGGAGGATCCCCGTGCCGTACGCCTCGATGGTCTACGACGACGGCGACGGGCCCGGGGCGGTCGCCGTCACCCTGCAGCGGGTGCAACCGGGCAGCAAGGCGGCCCGGGACTCGGTCAAGTGCCCCGACAAGGTGTTCACCCCGTACGACGACTGCACCACGAGCCGGCTGTCCGACGGGTCCGTGATCACGATCGTCAAGGGCTACGAGTACCCGGACCGGCGGGTGGACACCAAGATGTGGCAGGCGGAGCTGATCACGCCGAAGGGGCAGCACGTCAGCGTGCGGGAGTGGAACGCGGCCGCCGAGAAGGGGTCGCCGGTCAGCCGCCCGGAACCTCCGCTGAGCGCCGAGCAGTTGACACAGCTCGCCTCGGCCGCCGAGTGGCGCCCGCTCGCCGACGCCGCCCCGGCGCCCAACCCGCCCCACGAGCAGCCCTCGGCCCCCTCGGTCGGCGGCCATCCCCGGGCCACGCTGATCGCGCTGCTGCCCGCGGGCCTGAAGGTGGTCGGCAGGAGCGACGAGGAGGACAGCGAGTACGCGTACGTCGTCGTCGACGACGGCAAGGGCAGGACCCTGGTGCAGGTCAACGTGCAGCCGAACATGCTGGACGTCGAGGGCCAGCTCTTCCGCGCGAGATCCGAGACCCTGCCCGACGGCACCCGGGTCGCCGAGCACAAGGGCAACGGCGAGAGCGCCGGCATGGTGATGTGGACGGTCGACACCATGCGCTCCGACGGGCGCCGGGTCGTGATCTCCGCGTTCAACGCCGGCACGCAGCACGGGCCGGCCACCCGGTCCACGCCCGCGCTGAGCATGGCGCAGATGCGGAAGATGGCCCTCAGCCCGCAGTGGTGGTCCGGCACGAAGGGCTGACCGGCACGCGGACACGACACCGTCGCCGGCGACGGCACCGGCGACGGCACGGGCACGGGCACGGGCACCGGCACCGGCACCCGACCCGGCGTACCGCTTCCGCAATGCCGGTCGCGGTACGCCCCGGGGAGCCGGTCGCGCGGGGCGTCCGCGCGACCGGCGTCCGTGTCGGTGCCGTCCCGGGCTCAGTCGTCCCCGTCGCCGCCGCTCTCCTCGACCGCGCCGCCCGCGTCACTCTCGTCGTCCGCCCCGCCGGCTTCGTCCGCGCCGTCGTCGAAGTAGGCGTCCAGCACGGCGTCCAGCCGCTCCTCCCAATCGGCGAAGAGCGAGCGGGCGGTCGCCTCGATCTCGATCGGGTACCAGCGCCGGTCAGGTGTGTGGACGGTGACGGTGAACCGCTTGCCGAAGCGGCCGGTCTCCGTCTCCACCGCGCCGATCTCGTCCCAGCGGAACTCGCACGCCTGGTCGTCCAGCGCGAGCCGGACACCCCGGTGATCGGCGACTATCCGCGCGCGGCGGTCGGCGGCCTCGAAGACGGGGCCGTCGGGGTCCTCCTCCGGGCCGTCGGCGGAGTCGGCCGCGTCGCCGGAGCCGGACGGCCACCCGGCCTCCGGCGGCTCCTGCACCGACTCCTCGCCCTCCTCGCCGAGGGCGCGCTCCGGTTGCGCGTCCTCCGGCTCCTCGGACGCGGGCGACGTGAGCCCGGGGATGAAGGCCGGGTCGAATCCGGCGCCTTCCAGGGGCTGGCTGCTCGAACCTATGCGCTGCTCCACAGCGGGCAGTATGGTCGACGATCCTGTGTCGGGTGCAACTCGGCCCCGTATTCGTTATCAGACTCCAATCCGACCGGCTCCCCCCGACGAGCAGAACCAGCTGATCAGGGAGGCTCCATGCCCGCCGACAGTCCCGCCGAGGCCTTCGCCCGGCTCGCCGCGGAACGCGTCGACCACCGCTTCAGGGGCCTGCCCCCGGACGCCGGCGGGCTGACCGTCGGGGAGCTGGCCGCCCAGCGCCGCAACCTGTTCACCGGAGGGTTCACCACACCGGTGCTCACGCTGTCCGCCGAACGGCTGGAGCACAACCTGAAGCTGATGCAGGCGTACACGTCGCGGCACGGCCTGGTCCTCGCGCCGCACGGCAAGACCTCCATGGCCCCGGAGCTGTTCCGGCGCCAGATCGAGCACGGCGCCTGGGGCATCACGCTGGCGGTGCCGCACCAGGTGCGGGTGGCCAGGGCCTTCGGGGTGGACCGGATCTTCCTCGCCAACGAACTCGTCGACGCCGCGGCACTGCGCTGGATCGCCGCCGAACAGGCCGCCGACCCGGATTTCCGGCTGGTCTGCTACGTGGACTCGGTGCGCGGGGTCGCGTTGATGGACCGGGCCCTTGAGGGGACGGCCGAGCGGCCGCTGGACGTGGTCGTCGAACTGGCCGCCGGGGACGACGCGCGCACCGGCGTCCGCACCGCGGCCCAGGGCAGGGCGGTCGCCGAAGCGGTGTCGGCCGCGCCCACCCTGCGGCTGGTGGGCGTCGCGGGCTACGAGGGAGAGGTTCCGCAGCCGAGCGCGGAGCGGGTGCGGGCCTGGCTGCGTCAGCTCGTCGCGCTCGCCGCCGCACTGGACCGGGACGGGCGCTTCGCGGCGGCGGACCGGATCGTCGTCAGCGCGGGCGGCAGCGCCTGGTTCGACGCGGTGGCCGAGGTGTTCGGCGAGCTGCCCGAACTGTCCCGGCCGGTGCTGAAGCTGCTGCGTTCGGGCGCCTACGTCGCGCACGACGACGGCCACTACCGCAGGCTCACCCCGTTCAACCGGGTGCCCGAGGAGGGCGCCCTGGAGCCCGCGTTCCGCCTGTGGGCCCAGGTCGTCTCCCGGCCGCGGCCCGACCGCGCCTTCCTCAACGCGGGCAAGCGCGACGCCGCCCACGACCTCGACCTGCCCCTGGCCCGGGTGGTGCGGCCCGCGGACGGCGGACCGGAGCGCCCCGCCGACGGTGTCGCCGTCACCGCCCTGTCCGACCAGCACACCTGGTTGCGTACGGGCCCGGAGGCCGTCCTGGAGGTGGGTGACTGGGTCGGCCTGGGCCTGTCGCACCCGTGCACCGCCTTCGACAAGTGGTCCCTGATCCCGGTCGTTCGGGCGGACGGCACGGTCGTCGAATACCTGCGCACCTTCTTCTGAGGAGGAGTCCGGTGGACGCTCTGGTCATCGGGAGGCGCCGGCGGACAGGTGAAGGGCCACCCGAGCGTGATCGTGGCGGTACTGTTCAGCTCCCGCGGGTTCCCGGCACAGTCTGCTCGGCCCAGATGACCTTGCCGTCATCGGTGTAGCGCGTGCCCCAGCGCTCGGAGCACTGGGCCACGAGGAAGAGGCCCCGTCCGCCCTCGTCCATGGTGGCCGCATAGCGCAGATGCGGCGAGGTGCTGCTGTGGTCGGAGACCTCACAGGTCAGCGTGTGGTCGCGGATCAGCCGCATTTTGATCGGCCCAACGGCATGGTTCATGGCGTTGGTGATCAGTTCACTGACGATCAGCTCCGTGGTGTCCACCAGATCCTCCAGTTGCCACTCCACGAGGCGAGCGGAGAGGTCGGCGCGGACCTGGTGAAGGGCGGCGGGGTCGGACTCCACGTCCCACTCGGCGACCTGCCCGGCCCCCAGCACCCGCGTACGAGCGACGAGCAGCGCGATGTCGTCGGTCTGGGGCTGCGGATGCAGGGCGTCGAGCACGGCGGCGCAGGTCTGTTCGGGCAACGGGTCGGCGCGTGCCAGCGTCTCGCGGAGCAGCCGGAGCCCGTCGTCGATGTCCTGGTCACGACGCTCGACGAGGCCGTCGGTGAACAGAACGAGCCTGCTGCCCTCGGGCAGCCGAAACTCGGCGGACTCGAAGGGCAGTCCGCCGACGCCGAGAGGAATGCCGGCCGGTACGTCCAGGAACTCCACCGTCCCGTCAGGGCGGGCTAGCGCGGGCTTCAAGTGGCCGGCCCTGGCGATAGCGCAGTTGCCGGACACAGAGTCGTAGATCGCGTACAGGCAGGTGGCGCCGGTGACGGTGGTCTTGTCGCCGGCCGCGATCACGTCCAGGTCGATGAGGGTGACCAACTCGTCGAGGTGCCTGAGGAGTTCGTCGGGTGCCAGGTCGAGGGAGGAGAAATTGTGCGCGGCCATGCGCAGCTGCCCCATGGTGGCTGCGGCATGCACTCCGTGCCCTACGACGTCGCCGATGACCAGCGCGATCCTGGCGCCCGGCAGCGGGATGACATCGAACCAGTCGCCGCTGGCTCCCTCCTGCGCGGGCAGGTAACGCGAAGCGGCCTCGACGGCGTTCTGTTCGGGAAGCGCGCGGGGCAGCAGTCTGCGCTGGAGCGCCACGGCCATGCCGTGCTCGCGGGTGTAGCGGCGCGCGTTGTCGAGGGACACGGCGGCTCGGGCTGCCAGTTCGGCCGCGAGGGCGAGATCGTCCGGCTCGAAAGGCTCCGGCTTCTCCGAGCGCCAGAAGGTGACGACACCCAGCAGCACACCGCGGGCGGACAGCGGGGCCGCGACGAGCGAATGGATTCCGTAGTCGATGACGCTGGAGGCACGTGCGGGATCGATCGCCTGCCATCCAGGGGAGTCCCTCAGACGAGGCACCATGACGGCCTGCCCGCTCTCGACACTGCGGGCCTGTGGCGAGGACGGCACGAAAGTGATCAGGTCACCGACGGCGAAGAGGGGAGCGTCGTCCCGGATGCCGCTGAGGGCCACGCGCCGCATCGGCGTGCCGCTGCTGGTGACTGTGCCGTTCGCTCCCGGTTCGTCGCCACGCAGCACCGGCTCGGCGAGGTCGACGCTGAGGAAGTCCGCGAAACGCGGAACCGCGACCTGCGCCAGCTCTTCGGCGGTCCGTGTCACGTTGAGGGTGGTGCCGATGCCGCCGGTCGCGTCGTAGAGCAACTTCAATCGCCGCCGGACCAGTTCGACCCTCTGAGACGCCTCGCCGATCATCTCCATCACCACGTCGGAACCCACCTCCTCCCCTCCGGCCACCGCGCTGATCGCAAGTCGCGCGGACGCCGCGCCCACCGAACCGGCAAGCTGGGATTCCGCGTGATGGACAAGCTCCGGAGACGCCTCTGCCGCCAGTGATTCGGGGCGCGCCCCAGGGTAGGAGTACAACGCCCGCTCGCCGGCCTCGCGCCCGAGGAAGCGTTCGAGCACGGTCCGCAGTTCGCCGACCGTGGCGCGGACCTGCCAGCGCCGCTCGCCGACGGGTTCCGAGAGGATGTCGACGAACTGCACCGCCTGCGCCCGCTCTGCCGCGTCCGGTCGGCCGGCGAGGGAGACCGCAACATACCCGCCGACGTTCAGCAGGGCACTCCAGAACATCGAATGGCCGACCGGGTCCATTCCCGTCAGACCGAAGAGCTGCTGCGGTCGGAGTTGCCCGATGCCGAGCGGGCCCTCACGCAAGAACGAGGTCGGTAGCAGCCCGGATTCGGCGAAGGCCGGCAGCAAAAGGGTGTAGGCCCAGACAGTAACCCCCGCCACCAGGCCGACCAGCACACCGCGGCGGGTACCACCCCTCCAGAACAGGCCGCCCAGGATGGCGGGCGTGAACTGTGCGACAGCCGCGAACGACACCAGGCCGATCTCCACCAGCGACTGGCCCTCGCCTGCAAGCCGAAAGTACGCGTACCCGAGCAGGAGGATCAGCACGATGGTGGCCCGGCGGATGCCCAGTACCAGCCAGGTGAGGTCGTCTCGGCGCGTCAGCCTGGACCCGCTGCGCAGCAGCACCGGCATCACGAGTGAGTTCGACACCATGGTGCTGAGCGCGATGGTATCGACGATGATCATGCCGGTGGCCGCGCTGAGGCCGCCGATGAAGACGAACAGTGCCAGTCCCTGCTGTCCTTCGGCAATCGGCAGGGTCAGTACGTAGGTATCGGCGCTGACGTCGTTTCCGAAGCGCAGTAGCCCGCCTGCTGCGATCGGAAGCGTGAAGAGACTGATCCCGAAGAGGTACAGCGGGAGTAGCCATATCGCCCGCTTGAGGTGACCCTCGTTGACGTTCTCCACCACGGTGACCTGCCACTGCCGGGGCAGCAGCACGATTGCCAGCATGGACAGCACCGTGAGCCACATCCATTGGCCGTAGCCGGTCTCCCCTTGCAGCGTGAACAGCGTGGTGAGGCCGGCGTCCGACGCCTGTGAGAACAGGTCGCCGAATCCCCCGAACATTCCGAAGGTCACGAAGAGCCCAGCCGAGAGGAACGCCACGAGCTTGACCACGGACTCGAACGCGATGGCTGCGACCATGCCCTCATGGCGTTCGGTGGCGTCCAGGTGACGGGTGCCGAAGAGGATGGTGAATGCGGCGAGCAGCAGCGCCACGTACAGCGCGGTGTCCTGGTGCAGGGGGATCCGCCCGAGCCCCGAGGTCTCGACCGTGGGGTGCCGCAGAGCGATCTCGAAGGTGTTGGAGACCGCTTTGAGCTGCAGGGCGATGTAGGGAACGATCCCGACCACAGCGATGATCGTCACCAGACCGCCCAACGCCGCGCTCTTGCCGTAGCGGGCGGAGACGAAGTCGGCCAGCGAGGTGATCCGGCGCCGGCGACTGATGCGGATGATCCTGCGCAGCACCAGCCAGCCCAGTGCGAGCATGAGCGTCGGCCCCAGGTAGACCGGCAGGAAGCCGACTCCAGCCGTGGTGGCCCGGCCCACGCTGCCGTAGTAGGTCCACGAGGTGGCGTACACCGCAAGGGACAGCGCGTAGATCGTGCCGTTGTCGATGAGGCTCCGCCCGGCTTCCGCCCGCCGGTCACCGTAGAAGGCCACGGCGAAGAGAACGCCGAGGTACGCGACCGAAGCAGCGATGACGACCCAGGTCTGCAGCACGGTACTACCTTGATCTGCCACCGATGACGGCGACCAGGGCGATCACGATCGCCCAGACGAGAAACAGGTAAGCCCCGAGAACCGGGATACCGAAGACCTGGTCGACGTGGTCGAATCGCGCCAGGAACGGCGGAGTGATCAGCAGGAACCCCAATGCTCCGACAGCCGCCAGGCGCTGTGCGAGTTGTTCATCGTCTCGCGACCGAGACATGGATCACCTCCGCATCCCATGCGCACCCAGGGTAACAATTCGCGTACTCAAAGTACACGAAAATGGCGCATTCGCACTCCCGAGCCGGGGCCGGGCGTCCGGCGGACCGCGCGGTGACGCCCTACGGCTTGGGCAGCACGCAGTCGCTGCGGCCGAGGTCGAGCTTGTTGTCGAGGCCGAAGCAGTCGGGGATCAGGTAGGTCTCCTCGGCGTAGTTGATGCCCTCGCGGACGGTCACGGTGCCGTTCTCGTCGACCTCGCAGGGGTTGTTGACCGTGCAGGTCTCGCCGTCCTCGTTGCCGGTGTTGTTGACGGCGACCACCTGGCCGGTGGTCTTGTCGATGACGGGCGAGCCGGACGTGCCGCCGATGGTGTCGCAGGCGGAGGTGTAGCGGACGGAGTCCTTCCAGGTCCAGCCGCCCTCCTTGAGGCGGTACACGAACCCGTCGACGGAGCAGTTGTAGATGTTCCTCCAGTAGCCGGAGACGACGGCGATGGGGGTGCCGGCGACCGGATGGGTGTCGCTCAGGGTCAGCGCGTCGATGCCGTAGCGGTTCCGGATCTGCGCGTAGGTGCGGGTGAGCTGGTAGATCGTCACGTCGGTGTCGGTCATGGTCGAGTAGGCGACCTTGCTCGCGCGCAGGGTGCCGATCCGCCAGCCGGAGGAGCTGAGCAGCCCGAAGGAGCGGGAGGACGGCTGGTCGACGATGACCTCGCCGGGCTCGGGGAAACCCGTCTCCAGGCAGTGGCCGTTGGTGAGGACGAGGGCCGGGTCGTCGTCCTGGGAGGCGGGGAGGCGTACGACGGAGCCGGAGCAGTTGCTGAGCGAGACGGTTCCGGCGAAGTCGACGGACTGTGCCGCGGACGCGTGGGCCGGTGCCGCGGACGCGTGGTCCGGTGCGGCGGCTGCCGGTACCGCGCCGGCCCCGACGATCGCCAGGGCGGACAGCGCGGCGGCGAGAGGCTTGTTCATGTGGGGGTCCCCTCTGATGGCTCTCATGGCGGGGCGGCCGGAGGTCGTCCGGCCACCCTGATTTGTCATGCGCATTGTGAGCGCGTGGGAGGGGTGCGACAAGGAGGCGTTTTCGGCCGCCGACCCCGCACCCGGGCGGTCCGGATACGGGGTCGGCGACACCGGCACGGGCGGCCGGCGGCACGGCGGCCGGCGGGTCGAGGGCACGACCGGGCGACGGCGCAGGTGAGCCGGCGGCCCGGACCGGCCGGGGCTCAGACCGGCTGCCGGCCCAGCGTCTGCGCGGCGGTCCCCGTGCGCTGCATCCGGTGCCAGCGCAGCCTGTTGCCCAGCAGGGCGGTCACCACCGACTGGACCACCACGAGGTACATCAACTGCCGGTACACGAAGATCTGCAGCGGCAGCGTCCACAGCGGCTCGAACCGCTCCCCGTCCAGGCGGAGGGCGTAGACCGCACTGACGACCTGGACGGCGGTGAAGCCGAGCCAGACGACGCCCGCCTGCGCCGCGCTCCGGAAGCACAGGCCGTAGACGGCGAAGACGTCGACGAGAGGGGCGAGCAGCGGCAGCAGGGTCTGGAAGACCGCCAGGTAGGTCAGCCCGCGGCGGCCGAACCTGCCCCCCGCACCGTGCTCGACGAGGGCGCGGCGGTGCTTCCACATCGCCTGCAGGGTGCCGTAGCACCAGCGGTAGCGCTGCTTCCACAGCTGCTTCACCGTCGAGGGCGCCTCGGTCCAGGCGATCGCCGACTCCTCGTACACCACGCGCCAGCCGGCCCTGCACAGCGCCATGGTCAGGTCGGTGTCCTCGGCGAGGGTGTCCTCGCTGACCCCGCCGACCCCGGCGAGCGCCTGCCGCCGGAAGGCGCCGATCGCGCCGGGTACGGTCGGCATGCACTCCAGGACGTCGAACATCCGGCGGTCGAGGTTGAAGCCGATGACGTACTCGAGGTGCTGCCAACGGCCCAGCACGCCCGTCCGGTTGCCGACCTTGGTGTTGCCGCTGACCGCGCCCGCACGCGGGTCGGACAGCGGCTGGATCAGCCGCTGGACGGCGTCCGGCTCGAAGACCGTGTCACCGTCGATCATCACCACGATGTCCGTCGACGTCCGGGACAGGCCGGTGTTGAGGGCGGCGGCCTTTCCCGCGTTGGGCTGGCGTACCACCGTCACCCTGGGGTCCTCGGCGCGCACCGACTCGGCGATCTCGTGGGTGCGGTCGGACGAGCCGTCGTCCACGACGACGATGTGGAGCCGCGGGTGCGTGGAGGCGAGCAGCGAGCGCAGGGTCGCCTCGATACCGGCCTCCTCGTTGTAGGCGGGCACGATCACGGTGACCGGGTCGGTCAGCGGTGGCGCGCGGCGGCCGCGCCGCCGCCTGCCGCGGGTGCGGCGCAGGTGGACCCGGGCCGCCGTGAACAGCAGTACCAGCCGGGCCAGCGTGAGCGCGCCCGCGGCGACCATGAGCCAGGTCATGCCGTCGGCGAAGGCCCGGGAGAGGGCCTGCGCCCACACCACGGCCCGGCCCTTGGCCCGGTCGAGGCCGGATGCCGGGTAGGTGGCACCGGTCAGGCCCAGCGCGGCACCGACGGTGGTGAAGCGCAGGTGCGGGGCGGGCGGGTGGGCGAGCAGTCGCGCGGTCTCGGTCACGGCCCGCGGTGAGCCGGTGTACTGGCGGATCGCGCCCTCGGCCGGATTCCTGCCGGGGGCGTCGGCGGCGACCAGGACGTAGCCGTCCTCGACCGCCCTCCGGCCCGCCTCCCACTCGGCGCCGCACAGCGAGGTCACCGCCGCCGTGTGCGGCAGCCTCAGCAGGCGGGTGCCGAGTCCGGAGGTGCCCGCGAGGGCGTTCTGGGCCAGCGCCAGCTCCAGGCGGGCGCGGACCGGACCCGCCTGGGCGAGGTCGGCGTCGCTGTAGGTGTGGGAGCCGATCTCGTGGCCCTCGTCGCGGATCCGGCGGACCAGGTCCGGGTGGGCGGCCGCCGCGCTGCCGGAGAGGAAGAAGGTGGCCTTGGCGTGGTGCGCGGCCAGCACGTCGAGCAGGCGCGGGGTCCAGGCCGGGTCGGGTCCGCCGTCGTAGGTCAGGGCCACGGTGCGGGCGGGCGGCCGAGCCGTGCGCAGCCGTCCGCCGGCCTCGCTGACCACCGGCCCGGCCGTGCGCACCGATGCCGGTGCGCGGGCGCAGTCGGCGGCGGGGGCCGCGGTGGGCGCGATCTCGTGCCGCCCGTACCCGGCGAACAGCAGCGCCGTCGCGGCGACGGCGAGCGTCAGGCCGAGCAGCAGCCAGTGCGCACGGGGATCACGGCGCCGGGCGTGCCGCCGCTGGAGGCGGGGCGGCCCGGCCGGAGGCGCCGGCACGGCGCGGGCCGACGGGGCGGCGGCACGGGGGCCGCCGGGCGGCGGGGCGGTGCGGGCCGGCCCGGGCAGGCGGGCGGCTCGCGGTCGTCGGCTCACTTGGGTCCCTTGCTGGCCCCCTGGCCTCGGCCGGGGGCGTCGCCGGAGTGTCCCCGCCCCGGTGCGGTCGAAGTGGCGGCCGTGGTCGCGGGCGCCGCGGAGGGCTGGGGGGCGCCGCCGCCCGAGCCGCCGGACGCGGCGGGGGTCGGCGCGGTGGTCGACCCGGCGGTCGCGCCGCCGGACGCGGAGCCGGTCGGCACGGGGGCGGGTGCCTCGGCGCCGGCGGTCGGGGCTCCGGCGGGCGGCGAGCCGGTCGCGGTCGACCGGCCGTCGTCCTGCTGCACGCCGTCGTCCTGCCCGTTGCCCCAGGGCAGCGGGCCCCCGGAAGGCCCGGAGCCGAACAGTCCGGCCACGACGACGACGATGAACAGCACGCAGGCCGCGCCCAGGGCTATCGCCGCCCGGCGCACCAGCCGACCGCGCCGGCCCGTCCCGTCGACGAACACCGAACCGTCGGGGTCGTCCGGGACGGCGCCTTCGGGCCCCGCGTACCCGGGGTCGGGCGGCTCGTCCCGAGGCCCGTGGAGGTCCTGCCCCGGCCCGGGCGGGGCGGCGGGGTGCGCGGACGGGCCGGACGGGGTGCGGTCCGGCGGCTCGCCGACCGGTGGGCCGGCTTCCGCCACCAGTGGCAGCGGCCGGGTGTCGTCGTACGCGTTCTGCCAGCCGTGGGCGGCGGCCGGGTCCGTGTACTGGTCGTAGGCGGGGGCTTGCACGGCATACGGGTGGTACACGTTCGGCTGAACGCCGGGACCGCCCGCCGCCGGGTGCGTGCCGGGCACTCCGGGGGCTCCGGGTTCGGCTTGCGCGCCCGGCGCACCCGGTGCGGCCGGTACGCCCGATTCGGCCGGCACACCGGTATCAGCTGGTACGCCCGATTCGGCGGGTGCGCCGTACGGCCCGTTGCCGTACTGCGGGGGACTGGACATGGCGGCGCATTGTAGAGACGTGAGCGCAGGCGGGACAGCTCTCGGCGATAACCGAGCAAAACGCCCGTCTCACGTGGCGGAAAACACGGCCCGCGAGGCGTTACCGCGCCGTAAGCTCCTGGACATGCAGGTGATCCAGTCGACCAAGCTCGCCAACGTCTGTTACGAGATCCGGGGCCCGGTACTCGAGGAGGCGATGCGGCTCGAGGCCGCCGGGCACCGCATCCTGAAGCTGAACACCGGCAATCCGGCCGCCTTCGGCTTCGACTGCCCGCCGGAGATCCTGGAGGACGTCCTCCGCAACGTCTCCACGGCACACGGCTACGGCGACGCCAAGGGCCTGCTGGCGGCCCGCCGCGCGGTCGTCATGCACAACCAGACGCTCGGCGTCGAGACGGACGTCGAGCACGTCTTCATCGGCAACGGCGTCTCCGAGCTGATCGTGATGGCCATGCAGGGCCTGCTGGACGACGGCGACGAGGTGCTGGTCCCGGCCCCCGACTACCCGCTGTGGACGGCCGCCGTGTCGCTGTCCGGCGGCACGGCCGTGCACTACCGGTGCGACGAGCAGTCGGACTGGATGCCCGACCTCGCGGACGTCGAGCGCAAGGTCACCGACCGCACCAAGGCCATCGTGGTGATCAACCCGAACAACCCCACCGGCGCGGTCTACGACGAGGCGGTGCTCCGGGGGCTGACCGACATCGCCCGCCGGCACAACCTGCTGGTCTGCTCCGACGAGATCTACGACAAGATCCTCTACGACGACGCCGTGCACACCCCGACCGCCGCCATCGCACCCGACCTGCTGACGCTCACCTTCAACGGAATGTCCAAGGCGTACCGGGTGGCCGGGTACCGGGTGGGCTGGATGTCGATCTCGGGCCCGCGGGCGCACGCCGCGTCCTACATCGAGGGCCTGACCATCCTGGCCAACATGCGGCTGTGCGCCAACATGCCGGGCCAGCACGGGGTGGTGGCCGCGCTCAGCGGCCGGCAGACGATCAACGACCTGGTGCTGCCCGGCGGACGGCTGAAGGAGCAGTTGGACACCGCCTACGAGCTGCTGACGCAGATCCCGGGCGTGACCTGCGTCCGGCCGAAGGGGGCGCTGTACCTGTTCCCGCGGCTCGACCCCAAGGTCTTCAAGATCAAGGACGATCGGCGGATGGTGCTGGACCTGCTGCGCCGCGAGAAGATCATGGTGGTGCAGGGCACCGGCTTCAACTGGCCCGAGCCGGATCACTTCCGCGTGGTGACGCTGCCGTCGGTCGGTGACCTGCGCGACGCCATGGACCGGATCGGGCACTTCCTGGACGGCTACAGCCAGCCCTGACAGCCCGGACCGCTGCAGCCGGCTGACGGGCGGCCGCCCCCGGACCGCTACCGCCGGCCCGACCCTGTGGACCGCTGCGGTCGGCCCGCGCCGGGCGTCACCCTCGGTGGGCATGCGGCCCTGTTTTGTGCAAGGCACAAATTTAGACCAAATCCAAGCTAGGATGGTCTTCTGTCCGCACGCAGGAGGCCGTCCCATGTACGAACCGATCCGCCCCAAGTCGGTCCACAGCACGACGGCCGACACCCCCGCGGACTTCCCCCACCGCTCCCGCGAGGAGGAGCTGGACATCCAGCTCTCCGGCCATCTCGCCGCGCTGCTCGCCGTCACGGACGAGCTGCGGGCCGCGGCCCCCTCACCCGTACTGGACACGGCGGCCGAGCGGCTCGCCGCGCAGGTGGCGCGGTTGCGGGGAGGGCATGCACCGGTCCGTGCGGCGGGGGACGACCGGGAACCGGACCCCGGCGCCCTGCACCGTCGCGCCCACGCCCTCGCGGGCCGCGCTCTGGTGGTCGCGGCGTCGCGGGCCGACACCGCGGCGGCGATCCTCGCCGCCGAGCAGATGGACGTGCACGCCGCGGCCCTGGAGCCGGTCGCCCTGGCGGCCCGCTGAGCACACCTCCGGGCCCGGCACGGCCGCGTCCGCGGCCGGGTGCGCGGAAAGGAGAGCGGGCAGGGGGCCCGCACGCCGTTGTGCGGGCCCGCGTTCGTGACTCTGCCCGCCCGCGGCCGGCCTGACGATCACTGGTCAGGGCTCCCATCGGGGCCGGCCGCGGGGGTTTGCGGGGGGACGGGTTCAGCCCAGGCGCTGCACCAGCGCGCGGTACTCGTCCCACAGTTCCTTCGGCGTGTGCTCGCCGAAGGTGTTGAGGTGCTCGGGGACCAGGGCGGCCTCCTCGCGCCAGACCTCCTTGTCGACGGTGAGCAGGAAGTCCAGGTCGCCGTCGGAGAGGTCGAGGCCGTCGGTGTCCAGGGACTGCCTGGTCGGCAGGATGCCGATCGGGGTCTTGACCCCGTCGGCCTTGCCCTCCAGGCGCTCCACGATCCACTTCAGGACGCGGCTGTTCTCACCGAAGCCGGGCCAGACGAAGGAGCCCTCGTCGTTCTTGCGGAACCAGTTGACGTAGTAGATCCTCGGCAGCTTCGCCGGGTCCGCGGACTGGCCGACCTCGATCCAGTGGCCCATGTAGTCGCCCATGTTGTAGCCGCAGAACGGCAGCATCGCGAACGGGTCGCGGCGCAGTTCGCCGACCTTGCCCTCGGCGGCCGCGGTCTTCTCGCTGGCCACGTTGGCGCCGAGGAAGACGCCGTGGTTCCAGTCGAAGGACTCCGTCACCAGCGGAACGGCGGTGGCGCGGCGACCGCCGAAGAGGATCGCGGAGATCGGCACGCCCCGCGGGTCCTCCCACTCGGGGGCGATGATCGGGCACTGGGCGGCCGGGGTGGTGAAGCGGGCGTTGGGATGGGCGGCGGGCTCGCCCGACTCCGGCGTCCAGTCGCGGCCCTTCCAGTCGGTCAGGTGGGCCGGGGTCTCCTCCGTCATGCCCTCCCACCACACGTCGCCGTCGTCGGTGAGCGCGACGTTGGTGAAGACGGAGTTGCCCCACAGCGTCTTCATCGCGTTGGCGTTGGTGTGCTCGCCGGTGCCGGGGGCGACGCCGAAGAAGCCGGCCTCGGGGTTGATGGCGTACAGGCGGCCGTCCTCCCCGAACCGCATCCAGGCGATGTCGTCGCCGATCGTCTCGACCGTCCAGCCCGGGACGGTCGGCTCCAGCATGGCGAGGTTGGTCTTGCCGCAGGCACTCGGGAAGGCGGCGGCGACGTACCGGGACTCCCCGTGCGGCGGGGTGAGTTTGAGGATCAGCATGTGCTCGGCGAGCCAGCCCTCGTCCCGCGCCATGACGGAGGCGATGCGCAGGGCGTAGCACTTCTTGCCGAGCAGGGCGTTGCCGCCGTAGCCGGATCCGAAGGACCAGATCTCGCGGCTCTCCGGGAAGTGGGAGATGTACTTGGTGCTGTTGCAGGGCCAGGGGACGTCCGCCTGGCCGGGCTCCAGCGGGGCGCCGACGGAGTGCACCGCCCTGACGAAGAAGCCGTCCTCGCCGAGCTCGTCGAGGACCGGCTGGCCCATCCGCGTCATGGTGCGCATGGAGGCGGCGACGTACGCCGAGTCGGTGATCTCCACCCCGATCGCGGAGAGTTCGGAGCCGAGGGGGCCCATGCAGAAGGGCACGACGTACATGGTCCGGCCGCGCATCGAGCCGCGGAAGACGCCCTGCTCACCGGAGAACACCTCGCGCATCCTGGCGGGGTCCATCCAGTGGTTGGTGGGGCCGGCGTCCTCCTCCTTCTCGGAGCAGATGAAGGTCCGGTCCTCGACGCGCGCGACGTCGGTGGGATCGGAGGCGGCGTAGTAGGAGTTGGGGCGCTTGATCGGGTCGAGCTTCTTGAAGGTGCCCTTCGAGACGAGCTCCTCGCACAGTCGCTCGTACTCGGCCTCGGATCCGTCGCACCAGACCACGTTGTCCGGCTGGGTCAGTTCGGCGATCTCGTCGACCCACGAGATCAGTTGCTGGTGGTTGGTCCGGCTGACGGGGGGAGCCGCGATGTCGCGCGCCACGATCGCTCCTAGGTGAGGGATTTTTTTCCTTTTTGCCCCGTGGGGGCCGCGGCCCGGATGCTTCGCAGTGTGCACTGTTGGCGCTCATCCGGTACCGACCGCACTCATTTGATCATCCGACGTCCATGCCCATCTGTCCAGGGGGCGTCACAGGTGAGCAGCGTGAGGAACGCCACGATTTCGATGTTTCTTTGCGTCCGCTTGACGTTGGGCCGGATTTCTTGAAGGTCGACGGGTACCCCGGTGAGACGATGGCCACTCTTCGACGGTCATCGCGGCAGACCGATACGCCACTTACGGTCGCGTAGGTACGATGCCGCCCATGACTGCGTCCGCCTCCGACGCGCACCCGGAGACGCCGGCCGCCGGCCGCGGTTCTGGAGCGCCCTCGCTTCCCCGTCAGATCGCCGGGACGATCCCCCACCCCCGGAAGCCCAAGCTCCGCGGCTGGCTGCACCTGGGCATGTTCCCGGCCGTGCTGATCGCCGGACTGGTGCTCACCGCGCTCGCCGATTCCGCGCGCGGGCGGATCGCGTGCGGGATCTACGTACTCACGGCCTGCCTGCTGTTCGGCGTGAGCGCGCTGTACCACCGGGGGAACTGGGGCCCGCGCATGGACGGCGTGCTGCGCCGCCTCGATCACGCCAACATCTTCCTGATCATCGCGGGCACCTACACCCCGCTGACCCTGCTGCTCCTGCCGGGCGCCAAGGGGCAGTGGCTGCTGTGGGGCATCTGGGCGGCGGCTGCGGCCGGGATCGTCTTCCGGGTGTTCTGGGTCGGCGCCCCCCGCTGGCTCTACACGCCCTGCTACATCGCGATGGGCTGGGCGGCCGTCTTCTTCCTGCCCGACTTCCTGCGCGCCGGGGGTATCGCCGTCCTGGTGCTGGTCATCGTCGGCGGTGTCCTCTACAGCGCGGGCGGCGTGGTCTACGGCATCAAGCGCCCCAACCCCTCACCGAGCTGGTTCGGTTTCCACGAGGTCTTCCACTCCTTCACCCTGGCCGCGTTCGTCGTCCACTACGTCGGGATCTCACTGGTCGCCTACCAGCACGGATAGCGCGCACCGCACCTCCGCCCCCCAGGGCCACGGCTTCCCGCCGTGGCCCTTTCCGGTGCGCCCGGACATCTCCCGCCCGTCCACCGCCACCCCTGCGGGCCACCACCCCCAGCAGGCCGGCGCTCCCCGCGCAGCCACCGGCGAACACGCCTCCCATTATTGACGGTAACCGCTTTTTGAGAGCTACTGTCATTTCATGGATACTCTCATCAACGCGCCGGAGGTCCGGCGCGACCCGCGCCGCTGGTGGGCCCTGGGCGCCCTGGTCGCCGCCCTGCTGGTGCTCGGCTTCGACATGACGATCCTCAACGTGGCCCTGCCGACCATGGCCGGCCGGCTCTCCGCCACCACCGGCGAGCAGCAGTGGATGGCGGACGCCTACGTCGTCGTCCTCGCCGCGCTGATGCTCCCCGCCGGCCTGCTCGGCGACCGCTTCGGACGGCGCCGGATGCTCATCACCGGGCTCGGCGTCTTCCTCGGCGGCTCCCTGCTGGGCTCCCTCGCCGCGGACGTGCCCGAGGTGATCGCCGCCCGGGTGGTGATGGGCGTCGGCGCGGCTCTGGTGATGCCGCTCGCCCTGTCCGTGCTGCCCTCGCTGTTCGCGCCCGACGAACGGACCAGGGCCGTCGGCCTGGTCTCGGCCGCCTCGGCACTCGGCCTGCCGCTCGGACCGATCACCGGCGGCTGGCTGCTCGGCCACTTCTGGTGGGGTTCGGTCTTCCTGATCAACGTCCCGACGGCCGCCCTCTCCATCGCCGCCTGCGTCTTCCTGCTCCCCGAGAGCCGCGATCCGGCCTCCCCCGCGGTCGACGCCGTCTCCACCGCGCTCACCGTCTCCGGCCTCGCCGCCCTCGTCTACGCCGTCATCGAGGCGCCCGGCAGGGGCTGGAGCGACCCGCTGGTGCTCGCCGCGGCGGCTGCCGCCGCCGCACTGCTGACCGGACTGGTCCTGCGGGAGCGGCGCGCCGCCAGGCCCCTGCTCGACCTGGCGCTCCTCGCCCACCGCGGCTTCCTGCTCCACACCCTCGCCGCGACGCTGGTGATGTTCACCCTGTCCGGCCTGATGTTCGTGCTGCCGCCCTACCTCCAGGCCGTCCTCGGGCACGACGCCTTCGGCACCGGGCTCCGGCTGCTTCCGATGATGGGCGGGCTGCTGGTCGCCGCCCGGGGAGCGCAGCCGGTCGTCGCCCGCCTCGGCTCCCGCGCCGTCATCTGCGCGGGGCTGGCGCTCCTCGCCTTCGCCGCCTTCCTCGGCAGCCGCACCACGGTGGATTCCGGCTACGGGTTCACCGCGCTGTGGCTGTCGATCGCCGGCACCGGCTTCGGCTTCTCGGTGGTGCCGGCGATGGACGGCGCGCTCGCCGCCCTGCCCGCCGGCCGGGCGGGCAGCGGGTCCGGCCTGCTGACGACCCTGCGGCAGGTCGGTGGCGCGATCGGCATCGCCCTGCTGGGCAGCCTGCTCGCGGGCGCCTTCCGGGACCGGCTCGACACGACCGGACTGCCCGCGCCGGCCGCCGGCACGGCCGGCGAGTCGGTGGTGGCCGCACACCGGGTCGCCGGGGAGACCGGATCGGCCCGCCTGGCGGTCTCCGCCGACGGCGCGTACCTGCACGGGATGACCGTGGTCCTGCTGGTGTGCGGGGTCGCGGCACTGATCGCCGCGGTGCTCGCCGCCGCTTTCCTGCCCGGCACCGCGGCCGGGGGCACGACCGCGGACCGGGACACGGCGGACCGCGACACCGCAGACCGGGACACCGCAGACCGGGACACGGCGGACCCCGACACCGCAGACCGCGACACCGCGGCGCCTGCAGCGGACGGCGCCGCCGCCGTCCCGGCCGTGGCCCCGCCGGAGGCCGATGGCCGACAATGACCCCCATGACGGCCCCGCACCCCTCCTCCGCTCCCACCGACCGCGACCGCCCCGGCCTGCGGGAGCGGAAGAAGATCAAGACCCGGACGGCGATCCGCGACGCGACGTACGCGCTGATCGAGGAACAGGGCTACGACGCCACCACCGTCGAGCAGATCGCCGACCGCGCCGAGGTCTCGCCGTCGACCGTCTTCCGCTACTTCCCGACCAAGGAGGACATCGTCCTCACCGACGAGTACGACCCGATCCTGGAGGCGGAACTGCGGGCCCGGCCCGCCGACGAGCCCTGGGCGGACTCGCTGCGGTACGTGCTGCGCCGGGGCGTCGGCTTCGGCACCGGCGAGGAGGGCGAGGTCACCCGGCTCCGCAGCCGGCTGGTGAGCGAGGTGCCGGCGGTGCGCTCGCGGATGATGGAGAGCATCTCGGTCACCGGCCGCATGCTGGCCCGGGCCATCGCCGAACGCACCGGCCATGACCCCGACGGGCTGGAGGTGCGGGTCCTGGCGGCGTCCCTCGTCGGCGGGCTGATGGAGGTCATGCAGTACTGGGCCGAACACGACCACGCCGACGGCCTCGGAGATCTGGTGGACCGCGCCCTGGACGTCATGGAGCACGGCCTGCCCGCCGGGAAACCCCGCGGCAACGACGTGGCACCGTGACATGCTGACCGGGTGAACGGTCCCGAGATCCACGTCGACATCGCCCCCGAGCTGGAGATCTTCGTCCCCTCCGGACGCCGCCGCGAGGGCGCCGCGGTCACCACCGACGGCATGTCGAGCCTCGGCCACGTGGTGGAGTCGATGGGCGTGCCGCTCACCGAGGTCGGCACCCTCCTGGTGGACGGACACGAGGTGCCGGTGTCCCACGTCCCCTCGGCGGGCGAGCGGGTCCGGGTACAGACCGTCCGACGGCCCCAGCGCGTCCCCGGCGCGCCCCTGGCCTTCCTGCTGGACGTGCATCTGGGCACCCTCGCCCGCCGGCTGCGCCTGCTGGGCGTGGACACCGGCTACGAGTCCACCGACATCGGCGACCCCGCGCTGGCCGCCCGCTCCGCGGCAGAGCGGCGCGTGCTGCTCAGCCGCGACCGGGGCCTGCTGCGCCGCCGCGAACTGTGGGCCGGCGCCTACGTCTACAGCACCAGCCCCGAGGAGCAGCTCCGGGACGTACTGGACCGCTTCCGGCCCGAGCTGCGCCCGTGGACCCGGTGCACCGCCTGCAACGGGCTGCTGCGGGAGGCCACCGAGGAGGAGGTGGCCGACCAGCTCCAACACGGCACGCGACGCACCTACGACGTGTTCGCGCGGTGCCGGGAGTGCGGGCGGGCGTACTGGAAGGGCGCGCACCACGAGAAGCTGGAGGCCATCGTGGAGCGCGCCCTCACCGAGTTCGCCGAGCGCGGCTGACGCCCTCAGCCGTTCAGCGCCGCGCGCAGCCGCTCCGCGTCGGTGGTCGGCGCGTCGCAGGTGAAGCCGCGGCAGACGTACGCGGTGGACTCCCCGCCGCTCAGCGGGCGCCCGGCCAGCAGCGGGAACTCCCCGCCGTCCGGCACGCCCCGGGCGACGACGGCACCGGGTGCGGTGCCCAGCAGCGCGGTGCGGTGCAGGGACGCGGCGGCCGGATCGTCCGGGCCCGCCCCCACCACCGCGACCTCCCGCGGCCCGTCGAGCAGCGCCTCGGCGACGGCGAGCCCCCAGCCGACGAAGCGCGGCACCCGCGGCCCGAGCGCCCCCACGACGGCGAGCGCCCGCTCGGCCGCGGTGCGGTGCGCCTCGGAACCGGTGTGCGCGGCGTAGCCCAGCAGCGCACCGGCGGCGGCGGTCCACCCCGACGGGGTCGCGTTGTCGGTGGGGTCCTGGGGGCGGCGGATGAGCCGCTCGGCGTCCGCGGCGGTGTCGAACAGCGCCCCGGAGTCCGGGTCGGTGAAGGACACCAGCACGTGGTCGAGCAGCAGGCCGGCGAAGTCCAGCCAGACGCCCTCCCCGGTCACCGCCGCCAGTGCGAGGAAGCCCTCGGCGACGTCGCCGTAGTCCTCCAGTACCCCCGCGTTCGCACCGGTCCGCCCGTCCCTGCTGGTGCGCGCCAGGCGGGCCCGCTCGTCCAGGTGCACCCGCACGAGCAGGTCGGCCGCACCCACCGCGGCCTCGACCAGGTCGGGCCGGTCGAAGTAGGCGCCGGTCTCGGCGAGCGCGGCGACGGCGAGACCGTTCCAGGCGGCGACGACCTTGTCGTCGCGGCCCGGGGCCGGGCGCCCGGCCCGCGCCTCGAACAGGCGCCGCCGCACGGAGGCGACCCGCTCCGCGTCGAACACCCGCTCCTGCCGGGGCAGCCTCAGTACGGACGCGCCGCGCTCGAAGGTGCCCTCCTCGGTGACGTCGAAGCAGGCGGCGGCGAGACCGGCGTCCTCGCCGAGCACCTCGCGCAGCTGCCCGGGCGTCCACACGTAGTAAGCCCCCTCGACGTGGCGCCCCTGCCCGTCGTCGCTGTCGGCGTCCAGCGCCGAGGCGAACCCGCCTTCCGGGGTGCGCAGTTCACGCACCAGGAAGTCCGCCGTCTCCAGCGCGATCCGGCGCGCCTGCTCCGAGCCGGTGGCCCGCCACAGGTGCGCGTAGCCGCGGCACAGCAGCGCGTTGTCGTAGAGCATCTTCTCGAAGTGGGGCACCAGCGGCGCCCCGGCGCGAGGCGTGAGCACGTACCGGTGGAACCCGCCTCCCACCTGGTCGTACAGGCTGGAGCGGGCCATCGCGTCGCAGAGCCCCTCCGCCATCTCCAGCGCTGCCACCGAGCCGGCCCGCGCGTGGTGGCGCAGCAGGAACTCGATCACCATGGAGGGCGGGAACTTGGTGTCGCCCTTGAACCAGCCGCTCGCGGGATCCATGTCCCGGGTCAACTGGAGGAGGGACAGGGCCTGGGTCTCCCCGGTGGGCGTCCCCGCGTCCCCGGTGCTCAACTCCCGCTCGGCGAGGTCCCGGGTGATCTTCCCGGCGACCTCCGCCACCTCGTCCCGCCGGTTCGTCCAGGCGTGGTCCACGCCTTCCAGCACCTGGCGGAAGGACGGCATGCCGTGGCGGGCCTCGGGCGGGAAGTAGGTGCCGAAGTAGAAGGGCTCCCCGTCCGGCGTCATGAACACCGTCATGGGCCAGCCGCCCTGGCCGGTGGCGGCCTGCACCGCCTCCATGTACACGGCGTCCACGTCCGGGCGCTCCTCCCGGTCCACCTTGACCGAAACGAAGTGCTCGTTCAGGTACGCGGCGGTCGCCTCGTCCTCGAAGGACTCGTGCGCCATGACGTGGCACCAGTGGCAGGCGGAGTAGCCGACCGACAGCAGGACGGGTGCGTCGCGCCGTCGCGCCTCCTCGAACGCCTCCGGCGACCAGGGCCACCAGTCGACCGGATTGTCAGCGTGCTGAAGCAGATAAGGCGAGGTCACACCAGCCAACCGGTTCATACGACCCAGCCTCTCACAGCGCCCGGCGCGACCGGTGAATCGCTGACGAGCCTGCCTCACTTGGCCGAATTGCACTTGTGCGCCCTCACGTGGTGAGCGACACCGTCCACCTCCGGGTCGGGCGACCCGGCACATCTGAACAGTAGGGTGGGCAGGGACGGTGAGGTGTTCACCGGCACGGTGGAGGCCACCGCGCCCTTTTCCTTCATGGTCGATCTTGGGGCCCTGTAAAGGGCAACAGCGCGAACACCCGCCGAAAAGAGAAGGAACACCGCTCACACGGCGCCTCGAAGGCCAGGACATCCACCCTCAGCGAGTTCATTCGTGGCCTCCGCGCTCGTCGCACACGCCCCGCCCTGACGGCGAAGCCCGTCCGGGCGTGCGCGGCACGCGGCTCGAACCGAGCGCACCGTCCCCGCGGACCGCCCCGGGCGCAGATAGGCTCAACTCATGAGTCTGACGCCACGGTTGATCGTCCCGGACCCCGACACCGCCGCGACCTACTACCAGAAGGCCATGGGCGCCGAGGAGGTCTTCCGCGCCCAGGACGACAGCGGCCGCGTGGTGGTCGTCGTCCTTCAGATCAACGGTTCCACGCTCTCCCTGTCCCCCGCAACGCCCGAGTGGGGCTGGCTCTCGCCCGGCGACGTCGGCGGCTCCCCGGTCCTGCTGGAGGCGGAGTTCACCGACCAGGACGCCGTCGCCGAGCGGATGGTCGCCGGTGGCGGCACCGTGGTCGTGCCGGTGGAGAACCGCCCGTACGGCAAACGGGAGGGGCGCCTCCGGGACCCGTTCGGCCACCTGTGGATCGTCACCGGCGAGCCGCGCTGAGACACCGGCCCGGCGGTCGACGGCCGCCGACACCCCCTTCGGCGCCTCCCGCGCCGTGAGGCCGCTGCGCCCGCGTGCGTCTCAGCCGACCTGCACGGGCCACGGCGAAGGCCGGTAGGAGTACGCCTCGGTACCCTTGCGCACCCCCTGCTTGATGGCCATCGGCAGCATCAGGTCGCGTACCGCCCGGGCGATCCACCGGTCGGGGGTCATCACCGCCCCGGTCTGCCGGGCCTGCTTCGCCATCGCGGCGACCCGGCCCCGCCGGGACTCCTCGAACGCGGTGAACGCCTGCGGCGCGGTCGGGTGCCGGTGCAGTGCCAGGGCGAGTTCGTAGGCGTCCTCCATACCGAGCGCGGCACCCGCCCCCAGGTGCGGGGCCACCGCGTGCGCGGCGTCCCCCAGCACCGCGGCGTCGCCCCGGTGCCAGGTGTCCAGCGGCGGCACCTCGTGGACCGGCCACCGGCCGACCGGCCCGGTGGCGGCGTTCAGGACGCGCCGGATCACGGCGGGGTCGGGGCGGTGCCGGTCGGCCAGCGCGGCCGCCCACCGCGCGTCGTCGATCTCGGCGAGTTCGGCGAAGGTGCGTTCACGGGTCTCCTGGTGATTCTCGAACCACCACACGACACCGGGCGACACCACCTGGTACCCGAAGAAGCCGCGCAGGCCGAAGACCATGTGGAACCGGCCGTCCACGGGGAGTTCCGCGGCGCCGATCTCCGACCTGCCCCCGGAGCCGACCACGCCGGTGTAGGTGGGCCGGGGCGCGTCGGGCAGCAGCAGGCGGCGCGTGGCGGAGTTCACGCCGTCGCAGCCGAGCACGATGTCGGCCTCGGCGTGCGCGCCGTCCTCGAAGCCGAGGCGCCAGTGGCCGTCACCGCTCTCGTCCAGTGCGACGAGGCGCTTGGCGGTGTGCAGTTTCACCCCGTCGCCGGTCGCCGCCTCGCGCAGGGCGCCGCTGAGCTCGCCGCGCATGATGTTGGTGGTGCTCTCCGGGTTCCGTGCGAGTTCCCGGCCCCTGTGGTTGGCGAAGTCGACAGAGCTCGCCGCCCTGCCCTGTTCGAGGATCCGGTCGGCCAGGCCAAGGCGCTCCAGCACGGCCCGCCCGTTCGGAGCGAGGTTGACGAACGAGCCGACGTCCTGCGCCCGGCGCACGTAGGCCTCGTACAGGTCCACCTCGAAGCCCAGCCTCGCCAGGCACAGGGACAGCACGGGTCCGGTGATGCCGGCGCCGACAACGGCGACCCTGCGGCTCGGTGTGCTGTTGTCGTTCGTCATCGTGTGCTCCTGATCGTGACCGTGGTCGGAGGTCGGGGCAGTCGGTTCCCCTACGGGGTCTTGCCGATCACCGCGCGGTGGCACACGACCATGTCGTGAATCTGTCGGCGCCCCCGCCCGTCCGCCGCGGAGGAGCGCGCGGCCGGCTCCGAACCGGAATCGAGTCCCCGCCGGAGCGGAATCCACCCAGAATTGACCTGGAATCGAGACCCGGCAGGATCGGAATCACGGGGGCCGGTGACGGTGTCACGCGGGAACCGGCGTCGAAGCCAGGCAGCAGAACCTCTCGTGCGCGTCCCGGACCAGCTCCGGCGGCCCCGTCGGCCGACCATCCGACGGTGGCCCCGGAGGGGACGCGCGCATGCCCGACGACGCCGCCGGTCCTCGACCACGAGTTGTCACTCGTCACGCGAGAACGGGGGCACGACCATGACCGCGCTCACCCACCACAAAGAAGTCAAGTTCCTCCGCTGGCCGGTGCAGAACCACGAACGCGACCAGTTGCGCGAGGCGGGACTGCCGTGCCTGCTGGTCCTGGAGGGCCAGGCGGCGCCGCCGAACGACATCTCCCCCACCGAGGACTGGGTGCGCCCGCCGGTGGCCCGCCTCGACCTGGCGGCTCGCGTCCACACCCTCCAACGGCGCACCGGAACCGACTTCATGCCCACGCTGGATCCGACCGGGGTGCTCTACTACGGCGGGCAGTCGGTGCCCATGTCCGAGGCGCAGAGCGAGATGATGCGGTGCTTCCTGGCCGACTTCGGCCATCTCGTCCGCCGGGACGCGCTGAAGGAGGCCCTGGGCCGGATCAGGGACGAGACGGTCACCAGCAACGCGATAGACCTGCACATCATGCGGCTGCGCCAGCGGCTGGACGGCGTCCGGCTGAGCCTGCGCACCGTGTGGGGGCGGGGCTACATCCTGGAGACCGCCACCTGATCCGACCGGCCCCGGAACGCACTCGCCTGCGCGTTCCGGGGCGCTGCCCGC
The DNA here is from genome assembly GCF_047200655.1 of Streptomyces sp. MS06. Classification (NCBI taxonomy): domain Bacteria; kingdom Bacillati; phylum Actinomycetota; class Actinomycetes; order Kitasatosporales; family Streptomycetaceae; genus Streptomyces; species Streptomyces sp. MS06. The sequence continues at coordinate 24,394 of NZ_JBJZOJ010000007.1, read as the reverse complement.
CGAGCGGTCAGCCCGCCTGCCGGCGCCGGCGCTCGTGCACCTTGCCGCGCAGTTCGTGGAGTTCGGTGAACGGCATCGTGGCGCGGTCCATGAGGTGTGCCGCCCCCGAGGTGCCGGCGGTGCCCGGCTGTTCCCCGATCATCCTCATCACCAGGCCCACGTGCCCGATCTTCCACTGGAAGTAGCCGTTGCCGACCCTGAGCATCGCCTCGACGACCCGGTGGAACGAGCCCGCTTCGACACCCGCCGCGACGATCTCCTCCAGGTCGGCGCCGATCCGCTCCAGCCCGGAACGGAAGGCGAGGAACAGTGTTCCCGAACGGCTGGCGCTGCCGAGCACCCGCTCCAGTCGGTGGGACTGGCTGGACTGGGCTCCGCTGGCCATGCCGAGGTACTGGCGGAACCGGGCGAAGTCCTCCAACGGCAGCCGTTCGAGGGCGGTGAGCTGCTCGTGCAGCAGGCGCAGCAACTCACCGGACCGGTAGAGCAGGTCCACCGAGCGCTCCAGGCCCGCGGTGCTCATGGTCCGGAAGTGGCCCTCCACGGCGGCGAGGTCGTCCAGGATCTGCTTCAGCCACAGTTCACAGGTCTGGTGGCTGACGATGAAGAACTGTTCGGAGAGCACCGTGGCGGCATCCGCCTCGTCCTCGCAGGCACGCGGTTGCTGGAGGGTCAGCAGCTCGTCGAGCTTCAGGTAGGAGGCGTAGGTCACCTCGGTGGGTGTCACCGCTGCCTCTTCTCACGGACCAGCGCGACCAGACGTTCCACCCCGGTGACGAGTTGCTCCCGTTCGACGCAGAACGCGATCCGGACCAGGCCGGACGCGACGCCGCCGGGCTTGAGGGGTCGCATCGTGCCGTCCGGAGCGAATGCGGGACGTGCGGAGAACCCGCTGCCGGGAACGACCACGACGTCGTGGCGGAGCATGAGTTCGGCGCTGAACTCCTCGCCGCTCAGACCGGTGGAGGAGATGTCGGCCATGGCGTACCAGCCGCCGCCGGGCAGTGCGGGCAGCAGCCCCTCGTCGACCAGCGGGGCGAGCGCGGCGTCCCGGTTTCCCCGCACGAAGTCGTGGTTGCCGGCGAGGGATCCCGACGCGTCCAGGGCGGCCAGGCCGGCGTACTGGACGGGCGCGTTGGGCGCGATGATGCAGGACTCCTGGACCGTGCGCATCGCGGCAGCCGTCTCCGGCCGCGACACCGCGACGTAGCCGAGCCGGTAGCCGGTCATCGCCGGCCCCTTGGAGAACGTGAAGACGCTGTTGACGATGCGCTGCGACGCGGGGCGGTCGCGCTCCAGCGCGGCGATCGACAGGTGGGGGCCGGAGAAGGCGAAGTCCTCGTAGGCCTCGTCGCTGATGATCTGCCAGCCCCGCTCGTCGGCGATCTCGTACAGGGCCTGCTGCAGCGGGAGGTCGGCGACCGCACCGGTCGGGTTCGAGGGGGTGTTGAGCAGCAGCACCCGTGTCGCGGGGGTGGCCACCTGCCGGATCGACTCGGGGTCGGGCGCGAAGTGTTCGTCGAGCTTGTAGAACACCGGGCGGAATCCGGCGAGAAGGGCCTGTTGCAGGTGCACGGGCCAGTGGATCTCCGGCATCAGGATCTCCGCTCCCGAGCCGGCGAGACAGCGCATCAGGGCGCTGAGTCCCTGGCACGACCCGGGGGTGACGAAGAGCCGGAAGGGCTCGCTGTCGATGCGGTTGACGGTGTCGAGCTTGTGCGCGAGACGCTCGCGGAGTTCCGGGAGCCCCTGCACGTCGATGTAGCGGGCCCGGCCGTCCAGGACGGCGGCGCCGAACTCCTTGGCGACGGATTCCGGCGGACCGAAGGCGGGCTCGCCCACGTGCAGCTTGATCTGGCCGGGGTGCTCCCGCTCGCGCTCGTTGGCGATCCGGAAGGACTCGTACAGCCAGGAGGAGGGGATCGCCGAGGCCGGGGCGAACCACGGTGAAGCTGTCTGCGTCATCTGATTCATGCCTTTCCGCTGAGGGCAGGACCGGCCGGATCGGGCCGGCCGGATGGTGCTGCTGGACTGTGGCTCAGGCCGTGCGTCCGCCGTCCACGGACACCAGGGATCCGGTGACCCAGGACGAGGTCCCGGGGTCGACGAGGTGGCACACCCAGGCCGCCACCTCCGCTGCCAGGCCGAACCGCCCCAGGGGGGTGCCGGCCACGATTCCCTCGCGCAGAGCGTCCGCGTCCTCGCCCGCCGCCAGGTCCCACAGGCCCGTGTCGACCGGGCCGGGCAGCACCGCGTTCACCCGGACCTCGGGCGCCAGTTCCACGGCGAGCGACCTGGTCAAGGAGTTCAGGGCGGCCTTGCTGGCCCCGTAGAACGACCGGTTCGGCATCGCCAGGACGCCGCCCACGGAGGACACGTTGACCACGCAGCCCCGGCTGGCGCGCAGCAGCGGCAACAGCGCCCGGATCAGCAGGGCGGGCGCCACCAGGTTGGTGTCGATCATCTCCCGCAGGTCCGCCTCGGCGGCGTCCTCCAGGCGGTCGAAGACCGCGTGCCCGGCGTTGTTGACCAAGGCGTCGACGCCGCCGAGCACTTCGCCGGCGTGCTCCGCGATCCGCGCGGCGGCGTCGGGGGCGGTGACGTCCACGGCGTACGGCACCGCGGTGCCCGCTCCCGCGGCCCGGGCCTTCGCCGTCGCCTCCGCCAGCCGGTCGGCACGTCGGCCGACCGCCAGGACGTCGGCGCCCAGCCCGGCCGCGCGGGCGACCACGGCGGCCCCGATGCCCGAACCGCCGCCGGTGACGATCAGCCGCAGGCCCGCCCAAGGACTACTCATGTGCCGAACCGCCTCCCTTCGTGTGGGTGGGAACCCGCCGCGCCAGGTCCTCCAGCAGCAGCGCGGGGGCGTCGAAGACGTGGAAATGGGCTCCGCGTCTGATGTCGATGCTCGTGTTCCCCGTGGTGAGACGGCCCCAGCTGCGGCCGGCCGGAACCGGTACGAGGGGATCTCCCCGGGCCACGCAGACGTGCACGTCGCAGTGGAGCGACACCGGGTCCGGGCAGCCGAGGTAGCGCTCGTGCGCGGCGATGTCCGCGCGTATCACGGGGAGCAGCAGGTCGCGGAGCTCGGTCTGCGACGCGATGGCGGGGTCGATGCCCCCGAGGGCGACAAGGCGCCCCCAGAGCTCGTCGTCGGGCAGCAGATGTTCGTCGCGAGGGGGCCGGGCCGGGTCCCCCGGGGCCCAGGCGCTGGACGCGACGAGCAGGACGACGTCGATGCCCGCCCCGGGGCACCGGCGGGCCACCTCGCAGGCGACGGCCGAGCCGAAGCTGTGGCCGAAGAGCAGCAGGTCCGCCGGTGGCAGCCGGGTCAGGTCGGCGACGATCTCCTCGGCGATCGCGCCGACCTCCTCCTTCGGCGACTCCGCCAGCCGGTCGCCGTGCCCGGGGTACTGCGCGGCGCACAGTTCCACCGCGGCCCCGGGGAACGCGCCGGGGAGCGCGTCACGCCAGCCGGTGAAGCTCTCCGCGCGGCCGCCGGAGTGCGGGAGCGCGAGCAGCCGGAGCCCGGGGCGTTCCGTGCTCGACATCGTGCGCACGGATCCGCGGTGCACGCCCATGGCCGATCTCCCCTCCGCCGCCTCGGATGTGAGAATCGCACGCAGGCCCGAGGCCGCCGCGGAAACCTTCATCATTCATTCAGCGCCGCATCGCGGGCGGGGGCGAGAGGTGAGGATCGGTGCCGGAAACGAGCACCTCCGCACCGGCCCGGCGTCCGGCCCGGGCCCCTCGTACAGGCCCGCTGCCCCGGGCCGAAAGGAGTCTCCCGGTGGTCTCCTCCCGCAACGCCGCCGTTTCCGGCGGCTCGTACGACGACCCCTCCGGGGTGGCTCTCGACCTCGCAGACCCGGCGGCGTTCGTCGGGCACGATCCGTACGCGTACTGGGACCTGATGCGCCGCAGTGATCCGGTGCGCTGGCATCCCCCCGCCGAGGGGCGCCCCGGGTTCTGGGCGGTGGCCCGGCACCGGGACGTCCAGGCCTGCTACAAGGACGCGGCCCGGCTGAGCTCGGCCCGGGGAACGGTGCTGGACGTCCTGCTGAGCGGCGGCGACTCGGCCGGCGGGCGGATGCTGGCGGTGATGGACCGTCCCCGCCACCGCGAGCTGCGCCGGGTGATGCTGCGTGCCTTCTCACCGCGGGTGCTGCGGCACGTGGAGGAGGCGGTGCGGCAGCGGGCCGACGCGCTGGTGGCCGCGGTCGTCGGTGCGGGCGAGGCGGACGCCGCGCGGGACATCGCCGAGCACCTGCCGCTGAACACCGTCTGCGACCTGCTGGAACTGCCCGTCTCCGACCGGCCGTCGCTGCTGGGCTGGAACAAGCGCGCGCTGTCGTCAGAGAGCGGCGAGGACGACCCCTTCGACGCGCTGGAGGCCCGCAACGAGATCCTGTCGTACTTCGTGGACGTGGTCCGCGAGCGCCGCCGCCGTCCCGGCGAGGACGTGATCAGCATGATCGCCGGCGCCCGGGTGGAGGGCGAGCCGATGACGGAGGACGATCTCGCCCTGAACTGCTACAGCCTGATCCTGGGGGGCGACGAGTCCACCCGGGTGACCACGATCGGCGCCCTGCACGCGCTGGGCACCCACGAGGAGCAGTGGCGTCGGCTGCGCACCGGCGGGGCGGCGGTGCGCACGGCGGTGGAGGAGGTGCTGCGCTGGGTGACCCCGGCCATGCACTTCGCCCGTACGGCCGCCGTCGACCTGCGGATCGGCGATGCCGAGGTGTCGGCGGGCGACATCGTCACCCTGTGGAACATCTCGGCCAACAACGACCCCGAGGTCTTCACGCGGCCCCGCGGTTTCGACGTCGGCAGGGAGCACAACCCGCACGTCGCGCTCGGGCACGGCCCGCACTTCTGCCTGGGGGCCTTCCTCGGCCGGCTGGAGCTGTCGGCGGTGCTGGACTCGCTGGTGCGTCGGGTGGACCGGATCGGGATCCTGGCGGAACCGCCGCGCGTCTACTCCAACTTCCTGTTCGGGCACAGCGCCCTGCGCCTGCGGCTCGACTGAGCCGCGTCCGCCTCCCCAGGGGGCGGGTCACCGGTGCGGGGGCCGCGCGGACCGCGGCCGGCTCACGGGCCCGCGCCCGGGGTCCCGGCCACCGGCGGGGGCGCTGCCCGGCCGGCGTCGGCCGGGGCCCCGTGGGTGTGCTCCGGCTCGGACCGAGTCCGCGCGGGTGCGGTCGCGGCCCGCCGGTTCGGCCGGCGCCCGGCCCAAGTTCAGTCCGTGGTCAGCGAGCCGGCCAGCTCCGTCATCGTCGGCTGCTCGAAGACGGCCCGCACCGGCAGGTTCATCCCCCATTCGTCCCGTACGGCCTTGGCGAGCCGTACCGCGAGGACCGAATGGCCGCCCCGGTCGAAGAAGTTGTCGTCCTGCGCGACCGCGGCCACCCCCAGCAGCCTGGCGGCCAGTGCGCACAGCGCGGCCACCGGGTCGGTCGGGTCGGACGGGTCGACGGCGGTGTCCGGCCCGAGGGGCGGCGCCACGGTGCTCCCGGCGGCGGGCGCGGCGGCCCGTTGCTCCAGGGCACGCCGGTCGATCTTGCCGTTGCTGGTCATCGGCAGGGACGCCGCCACCTCGACGCGGGAGGGCACCATGTGAACGGGCAGCCGCGCGGCGAGCCGCCCGCGCAGGTCCTGTGCGAGGTCGTCGGCCGCGCCCGCACCGGGCACCACGAAGGCGACCAGCCGCGCCGAGTCCAGCTCGCCGGTCACCACCACCGCCCCGAGCCGGACCCCTTCACACGCCTCCAACGCCGCCTCGACCTCCCCGAGTTCGACTCGGAAACCGCGCAGCTTGACCTGGCGGTCGGCGCGGCCCGTGAAGTAGAGCATGCCGTCCTTGTCCCGGTGGCCGAGGTCGCCGGAGCGGTACATCCGGCGGCCGGGTACGCCGTAGGGGTCCGCGACGAAGCGCTCCGCGGTCAGGGCGGGCCGGTTGAGGTATCCGAGGGCCTCGCCCTCGCCCACCAGGTAGAGCTCGCCCTCCTCGCCGGGCCGGCAGGGCTGGAGTCCGGAGTCGAGGACCCGGACCTCGTTGCCCGGCCACGGCTCCCCGATGCTGACCGGCTCGCCCGGCCGTACCGGGCCCGCCATGGTCACTCCCACCGTCATCTCGGTGGGCCCGTACCCGTTGAACATGCGCCTGCCGGGCGCCCACCCGGCCACCAGCGCCGGGGTGCAGGAGTCACCGGTGGAGAGCACCACCCCGCCGGGCAGGACGCCGTCCGGGTCGGTGGCGGTGAGCGCGACCGGGGGCAGCACCGCGTGGCTGATACGCCGGTCGATCAGGGTGCGGCGCAGCTCCTCGCCGGGCAGCACCGCCCGGTCGTCGGTGAGCACCAGGGTGGCCCCCGACAGCAGGGCCAGCGTCAGGTCCCAGAAGCCGGCGTCGAAGTTGAACGACGCCCACTGCAGCACCCGGTCGCCGGGACCGGGGTCGATCCAGTGCCGCTGCGCCTCGGCGAGCGCCGCCATGCCCGCGTGCGGGACCACCACGCCCTTGGGTGTCCCGGTGGAGCCCGAGGTGTAGATGACGTACGCGGTGTCCTCGGCGTCCAGCGGCCGCCGCCGCTCCTCGTCGGCGACCGGCCCGGCCGGGAGGGCGGCGGGGCCGGGGGCGGCCGGGTCGAGGGTCTCCAGGCCGGTGGCGTCCACCGGCGGGGGGCCGGTGTGCAGCAGGGTCCGCAGCCCCGAGTCGGCCACCATGTGGCGCAGCAGAGCCGGGGGATACGCCGGGTCCAGGGGGACGTAGCCCGCTCCGGCGGTCGTCACGGCGAGTGCCGCCACCACCTGGTCGGTGCCGCGGGGTACGCAGATCCCGACGAGGTCGCCGGGGCCGAGGCCGGCCGCGATCAGCCGCCGGGCCAGCCGGTTGACCCGGTCCGCCAGCTCCCCGTACGTCAGAGCGGTGCTCTCGCTCTCCACCGCGGGCAGTTCGGGGTACTTGGCCGCCACCCGTTCGAAGAGCACGGGGAGGGTTTCGGCGGCGAGAGCGGCGGGACCCGCGGATGCCGTGGACCGGGCTGCCGCGGGCGGGCGGGGGCGTACGTCCGGCCAGACGCGTTCGACGTGGGCGAGGGCGCGGGCGCGGGAGGTCGCGGGCAGTTCCACCGGCCATCCGGCGGGGGCCGGCAGCCGGGCGGGCCACAGCGACCGCTGGCCGCGCTCGTTGCACAGGACCAGGTAGCTCTCGTCCGGGTCTTCGAAAGGGTTGGCGGGCATCGAGCGACCTCCCGTGTGACGGTGCCGCTGGACGGGTCGGGCGCCCTGCGGGGGCGCCGCGCGCGACACGGATGTCCCCACCCTGGCCCGGACGGGGGCGGGGCCCGCGGGGCCGGAAAGAAGCCTGAAGGTCCTCTCAGCTTTCTTTCAGCGGCGGCTGCGCGGGCCGCGACCGTCGTTACCTTGCCCGACGTGACAGTCACCGAGATCCGCCCGTCCGTGGGCCAGACGCTGCTGTGGTTCCTCGACCGCTACCGGGGCGAGGAGGGCGCGCTCAACTGCCCGGTGCTGTGCAGGTTGCGCGGCCCGCTCGACCGGGACCGGCTCGGGGAGGCGATCGGCCGCGTGTCGTCCCGGCACGAGGCGCTGCGCACCACCTTCACCGGCGGTGGCCGCCGCCTCAAGGCGCTGGTGCATCCGTCCGTGTCACCGCGGATCCGCGAGGTGGACCTGACCGGCGAGCCGGACCCCGGGGCGTGCGCCGACCGGGAGGTGGCCAGGGAACTGGGCACCCGGATCGACGCCACCGAGAGCGCGGTGCGCATCACGCTGTGGCGGCTCGCCGAGGACCATCACGTGCTCTGCCTCAACATGCACCACATGGTGACCGACTCGTGGTCCTGCAACGTGGTCTTCGAGGACCTGTGCGCCGCGCTGGACGGCAGACCCTGCGGCGACACCGCCGCCTACTCGCGGTTCGCCGAGGAGCAGCGCGAGACCCTCGCCGGCCCTTCCGGGAAGCGGCTGAAAGCCTTCTGGGGCGAGCGCCTGAAGGACCTGACGCTGCCCCCGCTGCCGATCCGGCCGGCCACCGCGGGCGCGCCGCGCGACACCAGGCTCGTGCAGCACGTCCTGGACGCGCCGACGGTGGCCGCGCTGGACGCCCTGGCCAAGCGGGAGCGGTCGACGATGTTCGTGGCCCTGCTCACCGCCTACTACCGGGCCCTGAAGGCGGTCAGCGGCGCCGAGGACCTGGCGGTGGCGACCCTGTTCGCCAACCGCGGTACCGCGCACCGGCGCACCGTGGGGTTCCTGGCCAACATGGTGCTGCTGCGGACCCGGCTCGGCGGCGGCGACTTCGCCGCGCACCTGCGGGCCGCGCACGGCACGGTGATGGAGGCGTTCGTCCACCAGGCGCTGCCGTTCCAGATGCTGCCGATCAACCCGGGCGGCACCGACCGCCGGCTGGACGACGTGGTGTTCCAGATGATGGCGGACCCGGTGTACGCGACCCGGGCCGGCGGGCTGGACCTCGAGGTCCTGGTGCCCGACGACGTCGCCACCCGTTTCGAGCTGGAGCTGGTCGCCGTGCCCGACCGGGACACGGTGCGGGTGCTGCTGTTCTACAACCCCGACCGTTTCGATCCGGAGTTCGCCGAGTCGCTGCTCGCCGCGTACGTCGACATCTGCACGAGCGCCGCCCGCAGCGCGGCGCCCCACACCGACCAGCCCGGGGCCGCGTCCCCGGCAGCGCACGGGAGGCCACGATGACCAGTGAGGTGACGGCGGGACGCGCGCTGTCCGCCGAGGAGATCCGCGAAACCGTCGCCGCGCGGCTGGAACTCCCGGCCGCGGAGATCGGCCTGGACGAGGACCTCGTCACGCTCGGCCTGGACTCCCTGGGGATGATGAACCTGGCGGCCTCCTGGCAGGAGGCCGGTGTGGAGGTGGCCTTCGGCGACCTGGTGGAGGAACCCACCGTGCGCGCCTGGGCCGCGCTGCTGTCCGGGGCCGGCGACGGCACGGGCCCGCGCCCGGAGGAGGAGCAGGACCCGGCCGCCGGGACGGGAGGGTTCCCGCTGGCGCCGATGCAGCACGCCTACTGGTCGGGCCGTCAGCCGGGCATGCCGCTGAACACGGGGTCGCACTTCTACTTCGAGTTCGACGTCACCGGCGACGTCGCGCGCTGGGACGGCGCGGTGGCCGCGGTGCGCCGTCGGCATCCCATGCTGCGCGCGGCCGTCGGCGAGGGCGGCCAGCGGATCCTGCCGGAGTGCCGGGGCCTGGACGAGGTCGTCGACCTGCGCGGTCTGGAGCCTCCGGAGCGCGGGCAGCGACTGGCACGGCTGCGCGAGACGCTGTCCCACCAGACGCTGCCCGTCGCCGAGGGGGGCGGGCTGGACGTGCGGCTGGCGCTGCTGCCGGCCGGGAAGGGCCGGCTCTTCCTCGACATCGACATGATCGTCTGCGACGCGTCGAGCTTCCGGATCGTCGTCGCCGACCTGGCCCGCCTCTACGAGGACCCGGCCGGCGCGCCCGCGCGGCCCGCCCTGGACTTTTCCGGGTACCGCCGCCTGGTCGCCGAGGGCGGCCGGGAGCCCCGCCCGGCCGACGTCTCCTACTGGCGCGACCGTGCCGAGGACCTGCCCGAGGCGCCCCGGCTGCCGCTGGCCGTGCCGCCGGAGCGGATCGAGCGGGTGCACACGGTCCGCCGGCACGCCTGGCTGGCGCCGGAGACGTGCGAACGGTTCGCCCAGCACGCGCGCAGCAACGGTCTGACCGTGTCGATGGCCGTCGCCGCCGCCTACGCGGACGTCCTCGCCGCCTGGAGCGAGGAGGCGGGGTTCCTGCTCAACCTGCCGGTGCTGAACCGGATCCCGGTGCACCCGGACGTCGGCCGGATCGTCGGGGACTTCACCGACCTGCTGCTGTTGCAGGTGGCGCCCGACACGCGCCGCACCTTCGCCGATCGCGCCCACGCGGTGCAGGAGCAGTACCGGCGCGATGCGGCGCACGCGGCGTACGGCGGCACGTCGGTCCTGCGCGACCTGGCCAGGACGGCCGCCGGGGCGAACCGGCGGGCGGGTGTGGTGTTCACCAGCGCGCTCAGCCTGGGTGAGCTGTTCGACGGACCGACCCGCGCGGTGCTCGGCACCCCGCTGTGGATGAGTTCGCAGACCTCGGGCGTGTGGATCGACCTGCAGTTGATCGAGCACGACGACGGCATGCTGATCAACTGGGAGACCGCCGAGAACCTCTTCGAGGCCGGTGTCCCCGAGGCGATGTTCGAGGCCTTCGTCAACCGGGTGCGGCTGCTCGCCTCGCAGCCCAGCGCCTGGTGGGAGAGTCTGCCGGTGCGGCCGCCCGCTCCGCAGCTCCAGGCCCGCCGCGGCGCCAACGACACCGCCGCGGACCTGCCCCGCCGGGCGCTGCACCAGGAGTTCTTCCGGCAGGCGGCCGAGCGCGGCGGGGCACCGGCGGCGCTCTGGGGCGAGGGCCGGGTGCTGACGTACGGGGAACTCGCCGGGCGGGCCCTGCGGCTGGCCCACGTCCTGCGCACCGCCGGTGTCACCGCGGGCGACCGGGTCGTGATCACCCTGCCCAAGGGCGTCGACCAGGTCGTCGCGGTGCTGGCGGTGCACGCGCTGGGCGCGGCGTACGTGCCGGTGGGCGCGGAACAGCCCGAGGCGCGGCGGCGCACCGTGGAGTCGCTGTCCGGCGCCCGGTGCGCGGTGACCGCGGGTCCGGCCCGGGACGCCGCCGGCGGCCGGGTCGCCCGCATCGACGTGCGGTGCGCCACCGACCGCGAACTGCCGTCGCTGGAGCGGCCGGTGGACGTCCCGCCGGACGCCCCCGCCTACGTGATCTTCACGTCCGGCTCGACCGGGGAGCCCAAGGGCGTGGAGCTGACCCATGCGGCGGCCCACAACACGGTGGCCGCGCTGAACGAGCGCTACCGGATGGGCCCCGCCGACCGCACGCTGTGTCTGTCGGCGCTCGACTTCGACCTCTCCGTGTACGACATCTTCGGCCCCCTCACCTGCGGTGGCGCGCTGGTCCTGGTGGACGACGAGGAGCGGCGCTCGCCCGGGACGTGGCTGCGCAGGGCGGCCGAGCACCGGGCCACCGTCCTCAACTGCGTGCCGGCGCTGCTCGACATGGCGCTGGCCGCGGCCTCGACGCGGCCGGAGCCGGGCGGCTGGCCGTTCCGGCTGCAGCTCCTCGGCGGCGACTGGGCGGGGCTCGACCTGCCGGGCCGAGTGCACGCGCTGCGTCCGGACAGCGTGTTCGTGGTCCTGGGCGGCACCACGGAGACCGCGATCCACTCGACCGTCCAGGAGGTCACGGAGGTGGACCCCTCCTGGCCCTCGATCCCGTACAACGTGCCGCTGCCCAACCAGTGCTGCCGGATCGCCGACGAGCACGGCGGCGACCGCCCCGACTGGGTGCCCGGGGAGCTGTGGATCGGCGGGGCCGGGGTGGCCCGCGGGTACGTGGGCGCACCGGAGCTGACCGCCGAGCGGTTCGCGGAGGTGGACGGCGTGCGCTGGTACCGCACCGGCGACCGGGCCCGCTACCGGCCCGGGGCCGTGATCGAGTTCCTCGGCCGCGCCGATCTCCAGGTCAAGGTGAACGGCTATCGGATCGAGCTCGGCGAGGTGGAGCGCGCGCTGGGCCTGCACCCCGGGGTGCGCGACGCGGTGGTGACGCCTCTCGCCGGGCACGGCGGCGCGCTGTACGCCCTGGTCGCTCCGGCCGCGGCCGACACCGAGGGCGTGCTGGCCACGGCCGCCCGGCAGGTGCCCGCGTACATGGTGCCCGCCCGGGCGGTGGCCGTGGACGCCCTGCCGCTGAGCCGCAACGGCAAGGTCGACCGCGCCGCGGCGGGGCGGCTGCTGACCGCGGCGCTGGACGAGCGGTTGGCCGGCGACGCGTCGGACGCCCCGCGCGGTGCGGCGGAGGAGACGGTCGCCGCGCTGTGGGCGGACCTTCTCGGGTGCGGGCCCCTCGGCCGGAACACCGACTTCTTCCGGGTCGGCGGCGACAGCCTGCAGGCCACCCGCCTGCTGGCCGCCCTGCGCCGGCAGGGGTACGAGGCCAGGCTCGGCGACCTGTTCACCCGTCCGACGGTGAGCGGTTTCGCCCGGACGCTGACGCGCACCGACGCGCACGGTCCCGGCACGGTCCCGGCCGACCCGGTCCACCGGTACGAGCCCTTCCCGCTCACCGAGGTGCAGCGCGCCTACTGGCTCGGCCGCGACCCCGACTTCGTCCTCGGCGGCGTCGCCTCGTACTGGTACTGGGAGTTCGAGAGCGACCACGTCGACCTGGAGCGGCTGGAGGCCGCCTGGAACACGCTGGTGCGGCGGCACGGGATGATGCGCGCCGTGCTGGACGGCGAGGGCGGCCAGCGCGTCCTGCCCGAGGTGCCGCACTACCGGTTCGCGGTCACCCGCACCACGGCGGCCGACCACGAGGAGGCGGTCGCCGCGCTGGGGGAGATGGCGCAGCAGGTCCTCGACGTGACCTCCTGGCCGCTGTTCGACGTGCGCGCCGTGCAACGCGACGACGGGCGCACGGTGTTCGGGGTGGGGTTCGACTACGTGGTGCTCGACGCGCTGTCGATCATGACCATCTTCACCGAGCTGAACGCGCTGTACTCCGACCCCGGGCGGGAACTCCCGGCACTGGAGCTGTCCTTCCGCGACTACCTGCTCGCCCGGCGGACCGATCCCGCGGCGAGGGCGCGGGACGAGGAGTTCTGGCTGCGGGCGATCGAGGAACTGCCCGCGGCTCCGGCGCTGCCCATGGCCACGGACCCCGAGCGCATCGGTCGACCGCGGTTCGTGCGGGAGGAGTTCCGCCTCGACGCGGCGACCTGGGCGAAGCTCCGCCGCCGCACGGCCGACGAGGGGCTGACCGCGTCGACGGTGGTGGCGGCGGCCTTCGCCGAGGTGCTGGCGGCGTGGAGCGCCGAGACCTCGCTGACGCTGAACCTCACGGTCTTCGACCGGCAGGACGTGCACCCCCAGGTGAACCGGGTGGTCGGCGACTTCACCTCGCTGCTGCTCCTCGGGCACCACAGCCGTCCCGAGGGGTCGTGGGCCGACACCGTGCGCCGGCTGCAGGGACAGGTGTGGGAGGGCCTGGAGCACCGCGACGTCTCCGCCACCTGGGTGCTCCAGCAACTGGCCCGGCGCGCCGGGGGCGGGCAGACGCTGATGCCGGTGGTGTTCACCTCCACGCTCGGGGTGAGCGCGGACTTCAAGGACCTCTCCTTCGGTTTCGGCGAGCTGCGCCGGGGGCTTTCCCAGAGCCCGCAGGTCGCCCTGGACTGCCAGGTGGTGGAACGCGGCGGCGGACTCGCCGTCAACTGGGACCACGTCGAGGGCCTCTACAGTCCCGGGGTGGTCCCGGCGGCTCTGGAGGCGATGCGCCGCCTGCTGGTCGCGCTCGCCGACCGCGACTGGTCCCGCCCGGCCCCGCCGGTCGCCCTTCCCGAGGCGCAGGCGAGGGTCCGTGCCGAGGTGAACGACACCGCCGCGGCCCGCCCCGCCCGTACGCTGCACGAGCCGGTCCTCGACGTCGCCCGCCGCACTCCCGGTGCCGTCGCGGTGCGCACGCCGTCGGGCGAGGCCCTGACCTACGCCGAGCTGGCCGGCCGGGTCCTCGGTGTCGCCGGGCACCTGGTGTCGCTGGGGGCGCGGCCGGGCGAGACCGTCGTCGTCTCGCTGCCGAAGGGGCCCGACCAGGTGGTCGCGGTGCTCGGCGTGCTGGCGGCGGGCTGCGCGTACGTACCGGTGGGGGTGGGCCAGCCGGCCGCGCGCCGCAACCGGATCGTGCGGTCCGCCGGGGCGCGCCTGGCCCTGGTCGCGGACGGCGCGGCCGCCGCCGCGGACTGGGACGAGGCGGTACGGCCGGTGCCGGTGGCCGAGGCGTCGGCGGCCGTACCGCTCGCCGAGCCGGTGCCGGTCGACCCGGGGCAGCTCGCGTACGTCATCTACACCTCGGGCTCCACCGGCGAGCCCAAGGGGGTGGAGATCACCCACGCGGCCGCCGCCAACACCGTCGACGACGTCAACGCCCGCTACGGCGTGGGCCCCGCCGACGTGGTGCTGCAGGTCTCGGCGCTCGACTTCGACCTGTCCGTCTACGACCTGTTCGGGCTGCTCGCGGTGGGCGGCACCGTGGTGACGCTCCCCGAGGACGTCCGGCGGGAGGCGGCCGTCTGGGCCCGGCTCGCCGCCGAGCACGAGGTCTCCGTCTGGAACACGGTGCCCACCCTGCTCGACATGCTGCTGGTGGCCTGCGAGTCGGGCACGAGCCTGCCGCGGCTGCGCGTGGCGATCGTCTCCGGCGACTGGGTCGGGCTGGACCTGTGCGACCGGCTGCGGGCGTGTGCGCCGAACGCCCTGCTCGTCGCGATGGGCGGGGCCACCGAGGCCTCGATCTGGTCGAACGCCCACGAGGTGCCCGCCGTCGACCCCGCGTGGGTATCCGTCCCGTACGGGCGTCCGCTGGCCAACCACCGCTTCCGGGTGGTCGACGCACACGGCCGGGACCGGCCCGACTTCGTGCCGGGCGAGCTGTGGATCGGGGGCGCCGGCGTGGCGCTCGGCTACCGCGGCGACCCGGAGCGCACCGCGGCCTCCTTCGTCACGGCCGGGGGCGAGCGCTGGTACCGCACCGGCGACCTGGGCCGCTACCACCCCTCGGGCATCCTGGAGTTCCTGGGCCGGCGCGACCACCAGGTGAAGATACGCGGGCACCGGATCGAACTCGGCGAGATCGAGACCGGGCTGCGCGAACTGCCCGGTGTCGCACACGCGGTGGCCTGGGTCGACACCGGCGCCGGAGCGCGCCGCCTGGCCGCGGTCGTCACCCCCGCACAGGGCGCGGGTCCCGCACCGGCCGCGGGAGAGCTGCTCGCGGCGCTGGCCGCACGCCTGCCCTCCCACATGCTCCCCGAACACCTCACCGTCGTCGAGCGGTTGCCGCTCAACGCGAACGGCAAGGTCGACCGCGCCGCCGTCGCGCGGACGCACGGACCGCGCCACGCGGCGCAGGAGCCCGCGGCGGACGACCGTCCCCGAGGGGGCACCGAACGCGCGGTGGCCGGGGTGTGGGCCGATCTGCTGGAGGCCCCCGGGGTGGGCCGCAACGCCGACTTCTTCAGTCTCGGCGGGGACAGTCTCACCGCCACCCGGGTCGTCCAGCGGTTCGCCGAGCGCTTCGGCGTGGAGCTCTCGCTGCGCCAGCTCTTCAACCACCCGACCGTCGCCGGGATCGCCGCCGTCCTCGACGCCGAGATCTCCGGCAGCCACCCTCGCCAAGCGTCCGTCCGACTGGAAGAAGGTGTCCTGTGACCGCCGCCGACATCATCAGCGAACTCGAACAGGCCGGACTGCACCTGTGGGAGGACGAGGGCAGGCTCCGGTTCCGTGGCCCGGAGGGGACCATGACCCCCGAGCGGCGCGCCCTGCTCTCCGGCTGCCGGGAGGACGTGCTCCGGGTGCTGCGCGAGCGCGGCCCGCAGCAGGTGCGGGCCGATCCCGACGCCGCCCACGAGCCGTTCCCGCTCACCGAGGTCCAGTCGGCCTACCTGCTGGGCCGCCGGGGCGCCTTCGAGTACGGTTCGGTGCCCTGCCACGCCTACGGCGAGCTGGAGTTCCCCGCGCTCGACCGGGACCGGCTGCTGCGGGCCTGGCAGCGGGTGGTCGACCGGCACGAGATGCTGCGCGTGGTCATCGACTACGACGGCCACCAGCGGGTGCTGAAGGACCCGCCCGCCCCCGTCATCGGCTGGCACGACGTGACGGCCCTGCCCGCGGAGGCGGGCGAGGAGGTGCTGCGCGAGGTCCGCGGCCGGCTCTCCGCGGAGTCCAAGGACGTCACCGCGTGCCCGCTGTACTCCCTGGAGGTCACCGGGTTCACCGACCGGGCCGTCCTGCACTTCTCCATCGACTTCCTGATCGCCGACTACGTGAGCATCTACCGGCTGCTGGACGAGTTCGGCACGTTCTACGAGGACCCCGACGCCGCTCTCCCGGCCCCCGGGATCTCGTTCCGCGACTATCTGCGGGCGGAACGGGCGGTGCGCCAGGGGCCCGCGTACGAGCGCGACCGCGACTACTGGACGGCGCGCCTGGACAGTCTGCCGCCGGCCCCCGAACTTCCGTTGGCCGACCGGCCCAGCCGGCACGGTGCGGCCGGTTTCACCCGGCGCGAGCTGCGGCTCGAACCGGCGCTGTGGTCGGCGCTGAGGACCCGTGCCGGTGAGCGGCAGGTCTCCGCCTCGACGGCCGTGATGGCCGCCTACGCGGAGGTGATCGGCCGCTGGAGCCGCAGCCCCCGGTTCACGCTCGACGTGACGGTGCTCAGCCGGCTGCCGCTGCACCCGGACGTGGGCGACGTCGTGGGCGACTTCACCTCCGTCGAGCTGCTGGCCGTCGACGGCGGCTGTGCCGACACCTTCGCCGGGCGGGCCCGCAGGGCGGGCGAGCAGCTCTTCGAGGACCTCGACCACCGGCTGTTCTCCGGCGTGGAGGTGCTGCGCGAGCTGACCCGCCGCCGGGGCCAGCAGGGTTCGCTGATGCCGGTGGTGTTCACCAGCGCCATCGGGCTGTCCGACGGCCTCGCCCCGCAGGGCATGATGCGCTCCCGGATCCGCAACGGCATCAGCCAGACGCCGCAGGTGTGGGTGGACTGCCAGGCGATGGAGGCGGGCGGGGCGCTCCTCGTCAACTGGGACGTGCGGGACGGCACCGTGCCCCCGCCGGTCCTCGACGACATGTTCGCCGCGTTCCGCGACCTCCTGCACCGCCTCGCCGGCGGGGACGAGGCGTGGGAGGGCGATCCGCTCGCCCTGCCCGCCCACCAGGCGCGGCGGCGCGCGGCGGTCAACGGCACGGCGCGGCCCGTGAGCGACGCGCTGCTGCACCGGGCGCTGCTCGACGAGGCCCGCCGGCGGCCGGAGGCGACGGCGGTGATCGACCACCGCGTCAGCGTCGACCGCGCGACGCTGACCGGCCGGGCGGCCGCCGTGGCCGCCGCGCTCGCCGCGCGGGGCCACCGGCCGCACCGGCGGGTCGCGGTGGTGGTGGAGAAGGGCTGGGAGCAGATCGCCGGTGCGCTCGGGGTGCTGCTGGCCGGGGGCACGTACGTCCCCGTCGAGGCGGGCCAGCCCGAAGCCCGGCGCAACAAGATCATCGAGTCGGCCGGGGCCGACCTGGTGGTCTCGCACAGCGCGGTCGGCGGCGAACTGCCCGCAGGGGTGGAACGTGTCGACGTGGACCGGCTGTCGACGGCCGCCGTCGACGAGGTCCCGGTCTCCCCGGGCGACTCGGCGTACGTCATCTTCACCTCGGGCTCGACCGGTGAGCCGAAGGGCGTGGAGATCAGTCACCGGGCCGCGGTCAACACCCTGGACGACGTGTGCCGCAGGTTCGCGATCGGCGCGGACGACGTGGCGCTGGGGCTGTCGAGCCTGGGCTTCGACCTGTCCGTCTTCGACGTCTTCGGCGTTCTCGGCCGGGGCGGCACCCTGGTGCTGCCCGACCCGGAGCGGCGCAGCGACCCCTCGCACTGGGCCGAGCTGATCACCGGGCACGGGGTGACGGTGCTGAACACGGTGCCCGCCCAGATGATGCTGCTGGAGGAGTACCTGCGCGGCGACGGCCGCGACTGCGGGAGTGTGCGGCTCGGCATGATGTCGGGCGACTGGATACCCGTGACGCTCCCCGACGCCGTCCGGGAACGGCTCCCCCGGGTGGAGCTGTACAGTCTCGGCGGCGCCACCGAGGCGTCGATCTGGTCGATCGTCCACCCGATCGGCGAGGTCGACATGGCGGCTCCGAGCATCCCGTACGGCACTCCGCTGGAGAACCAGCGCTTCCACGTGCTCGACGCGTCCCTGCGGCCCAGCCCCGACCTCGTCGTGGGCGACCTGTACATCGCCGGCGCCGGCCTCGCCGAGGGCTACCTGGGCGACCCGGAGAAGACCGCGGCGAGCTTCTTCGCGCTGCCGGACGGCGAGCGGGTGTACCGCACCGGCGACCTGGCCCGCTATCTGCCCGACGGCACCCTGGAGTTCATCGGCCGCGACGACCGGCAGGTCAAGATCCGCGGCCACCGCGTCGAACTGGCCGAGGTGGAGTCGGCCCTGGCCGCCGATCCGCAGGTCGACGCGGTGGCGGTGACCACGCAGGGCGAGCGCAACGACCGCAGGCTGATCGCCTTCGTCTCGCCCTCTCCCGCCGGACCGTCCGACCACACGGTGGACGCGGACCTGGTGCCCGAGGTGCTCGCGGCGGCCGAGGAGATCCATGACGGGGTGGACGTCGCGAAGGTGGTCGAGTTCGCGGCCGTGCTCGACGACGCGGCGCTGCGGCGCATGGTCGACGTCCTGCGCCGGGAGGGCGTGTGGCCGGACACCGCCACGCGGCACAGCACCTCCGAGGTCATGCGGCTGGCCGGGGTGGCCCCCAGGCACGAGCGGCTGGTGCGCCGCTGGCTGGCGGCCTGCGTGGAAAACGGCTACCTGGACCGGGCCGCGGACGGCAGTTTCGGCTGCCTGCGCCCGGTCACCCCCGAGGACGTGGCGCAGGCGTGGGGCGAGGTCGACCGGCTGCTGCCGGAGGCCAACGACCGTCCCGAGCTGGTGGACTACTTCAAGCTCGCCGCCACCCACCTGCCGGAGCTGATGCGCGACGAGCGGGACCCGCTGCGGATGCTGTTCCCCGAGGGCGACCTGAGCATCCACGAGGCCGCCTACATGGAGGGCTTCCTCTCCCGCTACCTCAACCGGCTGGCCACCTCCACCGTGCTTGCCGCGGCCCGGCGCAACACCTCCGGCCGTCCGCTGCGGGTGCTGGAGGTCGGCGCCGGCGTCGGCGGCACGAGCGTCGACACCATTCCGGCGCTGGACGGGGAGAACGTCCGCTACACCTTCAGCGACGTGTCGCAGTTCTTCCTGAACAAGGCCGGTGAGCGGTTCGCCGAACACCCCTGGGTCGACTACGCGCTGTTCGACTTCAACGAGCCGTACCGCGAACAGGGCGTCCGGCCGAACTCGGTGGACGTGATCCTGTGCGGCAACGTCATGCACTACGCGAAGGACGCCCGCGCGGTCCTGCGCCGGATGCGCGAGGCTCTGGTGCCCGGCGGGTGGCTGGTCTTCATCGAGACGACCCGCGACAACTACCAGATCCTCACCTCGATGGAGTTCCTCTTCGACGCCACCGCCGGGGACTTCCAGGACGTGCGCCACGGCAAGGACCAGACCTTCATCGGCCGCGGACAGTGGTACGAGCTGCTGGCCGAGGCCGGGGCCGAACTGGAGCTGTGCGTCCCGGCGCCCGAGGACGAGCTGGCCCGCATCGGCATGCACGTCTTCGCGGCCCGCTTCAAGACCGACCGCGCGCCGCTCGACACCGAGGAGCTGGCCCGGCGGCTCGCCGAACGGCTCCCGGCGGAGATGATCCCCTCGCGCTTCGAGGTGCTGGACGCGCTGCCGCTGACCGACAACGGCAAGGTCGACCGCGCCGCCCTGGCCCGGTGGGCCGAGGAGCACCGCACGGCGGGCGCCGCGGCCGCCGCGGAGAACCCGCGCGAGGCCGGCGAACTGGAGCTGGGCGTCGCCGCGGTGTACGCGGAGGTGCTGCGCGAGACGGAGGTGCCGCTGGACACCAACTTCTATGCCCTCGGCGGGGATTCGCTGCTCGCCGCGCAGCTCGTCACCGCGCTGCGCGAGCAGGTGCCGACGGCGGCCGAGGTCTTCTTCGACGAGCTGCTGCGCGAGCTGCTGAACGGCGCGTCGGTGCGTGAGCTGTCCGCCTTCCTCCAGCAGGGGCAGGAGGTGTCCGAGGAGAGCGGGGCCGGTGACGAGCTGACGCTGGCCGGGGCGGCGGACGCTCTGGGCAACCCGGTGCACGTCCTGGTCGGCGACGGTCTGGGCGGCCACGCGGAGCGGCTCGCGGCGGGCCTCGGGGCGCTCGACCCGGTGGTGGTGGTGCCGCCGGTGCGGGTGGCCGAGGGGCAGGACCTGGACGACGTGGCGCAGGAGATCGTGGCACGGGTAAGGACGTTGAGCCCGGGCCCGTTCCATCCGGTCGGCGCGCACAGCGGGGGTGTGCTGGCGCTCGCGGTCGCCCGGCAGCTGGTCGAGCTCGGCGCCCCGGTGTGCGGGCTGACCGTCCTGAGCAGCTACCCGCTGCCCGCAACGGTCCGCGACGACGTCCTCGAAGAGGCGCTGTTCTGCCTGGACCGCGGGCTGGACCCGGCCGCCCTGGGCTATCCGGACGAGTCCGCCCTCGGGTCGGCGCTCGCCGTACTCGCCCCCGCCGGTGACATACCGCCCGGTGCGCCGGCCGCGCTGGCGGACCGGAGCGAGCCGGAGCTGCGGGCCGTGGGCGAGACGGCCGCCGCGCTCGGCGCGCGCCCGCGCGAGGAGCGGCTGGCCGGGCTGGCCCGGGCGCTGGGGCTCGGCGCCGACGAAGTCGCCGGACGCCTCGCGCGGGG
The DNA here is from genome assembly GCF_047200655.1 of Streptomyces sp. MS06. Lineage (NCBI taxonomy): Bacteria > Bacillati > Actinomycetota > Actinomycetes > Kitasatosporales > Streptomycetaceae > Streptomyces > Streptomyces sp. MS06. The sequence goes on along the minus strand of NZ_JBJZOJ010000007.1, from coordinate 3,910 downwards.
ACGGGCGCTGGCGGCCTGCGTCGCCGCCCACGACCCCGGTCCGTACACCGGGGAGGCCCGGCTGCTGGTGCACGCCGAGGAGTCCCCCGTCTGGCCCGCCATGGCCGCCGACATGTCCGCGCTGTGGGAGTCGGTGTGCGTGGGCGGACTCCGGCGGCAGACCGTGCCGGGCGACCACTTCACCTGCCGTGAGCTGGTCACCTCCGAGGTGATCGGCCTGCCCGACGAGGAGGACGCGTGAGCGGGCACAGCACCCCTTCGGTGGCGGTGGTCGGCGCCTACGGCGCCGTCGGCGAGGCCGCCGTACGGGCCGTCGCCGAGCGCCGTCCCGACGCCGTCGTACGGCTCGGCGGGCGCGACCGCGCCCGGGCCGAGAGCCTGCTGGCCAAGTCCGGTCTGCGCGGTGAGGCGGTCGAGGTGGACCTGTACGACGGCCGGTCGCTGGCCCGGTTCTGTCGCGGCGCGCGGGTCGTCCTCAACTGCGCGGGCCCGTCCTACCAGGTCCTGGACCGGGTGGCCTGGGCCGCGGCGGCGGCCGGCGCCGACTACGTCGACCCGGGCGGTGACGAACCGCTGCTGGAGGCGCTGACCCGGCCGGGCACCTTCGCCGGTACCGCCGTCGTCACCGCGGGCATGCAGCCGGGCCTGACCGGTCTGCTCCCCCGCCACCTGTGCTCCGCCCTGAACCGGCCGCGGCGGCTGACGGCCTACGTCGGCACGATGGACCGGCTCACCCCGGCCGGAGCCGCCGACTACCTGCTGTCCATGGGCGGTGCGTACGGGGAGGCCCGCGGCGCGATCAGGGGCGGCGTCCGCGTGGAGCGCGAGCTGGAGCCGCGTACCGGCGTCGAACTCCCCTACGCGCACAACCGGGTGGACGTGTACCCGTACCTGAGTTTCGAGTCCGCCCGGCTCCCCGAGGCCACCGGGCTCACGGAGATCGACTGGTACAACGTCTTCGACGGCGGCGCGCACATGATGAACTGCCTGAGCAGGCTCCAGGGGGCGATGCGCGGTGAGTCCGCCCTCGTCGAGGCGGCCGAGGAGCTCACCCGGGCCGCGGCGCTCGACCTGTTCGGCAGGGATCCCTACCAGCTCATGCTGTTCGAGGTCACCGGCACCGACGGCGCCGGCCGCCCGGCCACCCGCAGCCTGGCCCTGCGCGCCGGCGACACGTACGCCCTGACCGGCCTCGCCGCTGCGCTGGCCGTGCTGGCGGTCCTCGACGGCACGGTGGCCCCGGGGGTGCGCTTCGCCTCCGACGTGCTCGACGCCGGGACCGTGCTCGCGGCGCTGCGGGCCGAGCCCGCGGTCGGGCTGCTGGAGGTCGTCGACCGGCCGATCCTCGCGGCCCGTGCCATGGAGGAGGGCGAACTGTGACCCGCCCCCGCGTCCTGGTGGCCGGTACCGGATTCGGCCGCGCCTACCTGGCGGCCTTCGAGCGAGCGGACTTCGGCTTCGAGCTGGCCGGGATCCTCGCCTCCGGCAGCGCCCGCAGCCGCGCCTGCGCCGCGCACCACGGCGTACCGCTGTGGTCCGCGGTCGAGGAGGTGCCCGACGACGTCGACCTGGCCTGTGTGGTCGTCGGGGGGGTCATGAACGGCGGTCCGGGGCCCCGGCTCTCCCAGGCGCTGATGCGCCGCGGCGTGCACGTGCTGCAGGAACACCCGCTGCACCCCGACGAGTTGGTGGCCTGCCTGCGTGCCGCCACCGAGTCCGGCGTGGTGTTCCGGCTGAACACCCACTATCCGCACGTGGAGCCGGTGCGCCGGTTCATCGCCGCCGCCCGCGGCCTGGTGGCCCGGCAGCAGCCGCTGTTCCTCGATGTGACCTGCGCCTTCCAGGTGCTCTACACGGTCTTCGACATCCTCGGCCAGGCCCTGGGGACGATCCGCCCGCACGGCGTCGGCGGGGCGCTCGCGGAGGAGCCGGAAGCGCCCTACCGGAGCCTGGCCGGCCGCTTCGGCGGGGTTCCGATGTCCTTCCGGCTGCAGAACGAGCTGGTGCCCTCCGATCCGGACAACTACAGCCACCTCTTCCACCGCATCACCCTGGGCACGGACGGGGGGCACCTCACCCTGGTCAACACGCACGGCCCGGTGCAGTGGAGCATGCGCCCGCACATGCCGGACGGCATGAAGGAGCTGGTGCGCTTCGGCGACTCCGCCGCCCCCCACCTGGCGGTGCCGAGCGTGGAGCACATCGGTCCGGCGCAGGGCGCCTCCTACCGCGAGGTGCTGCGCGAACTGTGGCCGCAGGCCACGGCCCGGGCCATCGCCGCGACCTGGGACGAGGTCCGCTCGGGCGCGGACAGCCGGGGGCATGTGCAGTACCAGGTGGCCCTGGCGAAGCTGGCGATGCGCGTGAGCGAGGCCTGCGGGCCGGTACGGATGCGCCACCCGAAAACGCCGCCGGAACTCCTGGCCGCCTCGGATCTGCTGGAGGTCCCGGTATGAGCACCGACGTCCCCAACCCGTGGCTGCGCGGCTACTTCCCCCGGCCGGGAGCAGCGCGGCGGATCGTGTTCTTCCCGCACGGCGGAGGGGCGGCGAGCTTCTACCGCCCGCTGCTGCGCGACCTGCCCGAGGACGTCGAGGGCATGGTGGTGCAGTACCCCGGCCGGGAGGACCGCATGGGCGAGCCCTGCTGCACCGACATGCCCGGCCTGGTGGAACCGCTGGCCAAGGCGCTGGCCGGCCTGGACGACAAGCCCGTGTGGTTCTTCGGGCACAGCATGGGCGCCTCCGTCGCGCACGAGGTGGCCCGGCTGCTCGGCTCGGCGGGCGAGGCGCTCCCGGAGCGGCTGATCGTCTCCGGCCGTCCGGGGCCCGCCCGGCAGCGCCCGGACGACAAGTACCTCGACGACGAGCGGCTGTGGGCCGACGTGTGCCGGCTCGGCGGGACCGACGCACGCCTGCTGCGGATGCCCGGCCTGCGCGAGGTGATGCTGCCGGTGCTCCGCGCGGACTACCGCCTGGTGGGCGGCTACCGCCCCGCTACCGGCCGCGACCTCGCGGTGCCGGTGAGCGTCTGCTACGGCACCGAGGACCCCGAGGTGGACGCGGCGGACGCGGCGGCCTGGGCCGACGCCACCTCGGCGCACACCGAGCTGACCGCGTTCCCGGGCGCCCACTTCTACCTGCGCGGGCCCGCCCGCGACGCGTTGACGCACTGGCTGGCCCGACGGCTGCACGCCCACACCGACCCCGCGGGAGGGAACCGAGGATGATCGTACGACCCGTCGTGGAGAAGTACGCCGAGGAGGTCTCCTCCCCCGCGCCGTCCTGGCTGGCCGGCCTGGTCGCCGACACCGAGGCCGAGACGGACCTGCCGGCCATGATGGTGGGGAGCCTGGAGGGGGAGTTCCTGGCCTCCCTGGTGTTCGCCCTGCGGCCCCGCCGCATTCTGGAGATCGGCACCTTCACCGGCTACTCCGCGCTCTGCATGGCCCGGGCGATGCCGCAGGACGCCGAGCTGCACACCTGTGAACTGAGCCCGCTGCACGCCTCGATCGCCCGCAAGCACCTCGCGGCCTCACCCTGGGCGGAGCGCATCCACCTCTGGGAGGGCCCGGCCCTGGCGTCGGTGGGGGACCTGCCCGGCCCCTTCGACCTGGTCTTCGTCGACGCCGACAAGCCCGGCTACATCGACTACTACGAGGCGGTGCTGCCGAAGCTGTCCCCGCACGGACTGCTGCTGGCCGACAACGTCCTGCAGTTCGGAGGTGTCGCCAACGAGCGGGACCAGCAGCCCGACACCGTCGCGATGCGCGCGTTCAACGCGCATGTCGCGGCCGACCCCCGGGTGCGGCAGAGCGTGCTGACCGTACGCGAGGGCGTGAGCGTCATCCGGCGGGTCGGCTGACCCGGCCTCCGTACACGTCGCGGGGGGGGGGGGGGGAGGAGAGGGG